>RGUL01000034.1 GCA_010027845.1 Gammaproteobacteria bacterium | reverse complement strand
CGACGGCTTGCCGCTCGCCGAGCGTCTCGCTCGCATCCACTCCGGCGTCAGTGCGTTGCTCGCCGAGTACTCGCCGCACGAAGTCGCGATCGAGCGGGTGTTCGTCAATCGCAACGTCGAAAGCGCGCTCAAGCTCGGTCAAGCACGCGGCGCAGCGATCGCGGCGCTGGGTGGCGAATTACCGCTGGCCGAATATGCGCCGCGCGCCGTCAAACTCGCCACCGTCGGTACGGGCGCGGCGGACAAATTGCAGGTCGCGCACATGGTGCGCGCGTTGTTGAAGCCTGCGGGCAAACTTTCCGCGGATGCCGCCGATGCGCTCGCAATCGCCTTGTGCCACGCGCAACATCGCAGACTCGCGGCGCTTGCGAATCTCGGAGCGTCTTGATGATCGGTTCGCTCAAAGGTCGGCTGGTCGTCAAAGCGCCGCCGCAGTTGCTACTCGAGGTGGGTGGCGTCGGTTACGAGATCGAGGCGCCGATGTCCACGTTCTACGGTCTGCCGGCGGTGGGCGAAGACGTTCGCTTATTGACGCATCTCGTGGTGCGCGAAGATGCGCACGTCCTTTACGGCTTCGCGAGCGATGCCGAGCGTCGCTTGTTTCGTAATCTTCTGAAAGTGTCTGGCGTGGGTCCGAAGATGGCACTCGCGATACTCTCCGGTACCAGCGTCGACGGGTTCGCGGCCTGCGTCGAATCGAACGACAGCGCGACGCTCACGCGCATCCCGGGCGTCGGTCGCAAAACTGCCGAACGTCTGATCGTCGAAATGCGCGATCGCATCGCTGCGACCGCGGGTGATGGGGCGACGATCGTCGATGCGCCGCGCGGTGGCGCCGAGGCCGAAGCGTTCACCGCGCTCGTCGCGCTCGGCTACAAACCTGCCGAGGCGACGAAGTTGGTGAAGTCCGCGGGCGGTGACGAGGCCGCCTCCACCGAAGATTTAATTCGTCGTGCGCTGCAGTTCGTGGCGCGTGCGTCGGGAGGTGCGAAGTGAGCGGCGACGATCGTCTGGTCGCTGCCGAAGGCGGGCGCGATGACGAGTCGCAAGATCGCGCTATCCGACCGAAGCGTTTGGCCGATTACGTCGGTCAAAAACCGGTTAAAGAACAACTCGAGATTTTCGTCGGCGCGGCGCGAGCGCGTGGCGAGGCCTTGGATCACGTGTTGATCTTCGGGCCGCCGGGTCTCGGCAAGACGACGCTCGCCAACATTCTCGCCACTGAACTCGGCGTCAATTTGCGTCAGACGTCCGGGCCCGTGCTCGAGCGACCGGGCGATCTCGCCGCACTCCTCACCAACCTGCAACCGCGCGACGTGTTGTTCATCGACGAGATCCATCGTCTCTCGCCGGTCGTCGAAGAAGTGCTCTATCCGGCGATGGAGGACTATCAACTCGACATCATGATCGGCGAGGGTCCGGCAGCGCGCTCGATCAAGTTGTCGCTGCCGCCGTTCACGTTGGTCGGTGCGACGACGCGAGCCGGACTTTTGACTTCGCCGCTGCGCGATCGGTTCGGAATCGTGCAACGGCTCGAGTTCTATGGTGTCGACGATCTCACGCACATCGTGCAGCGTTCCGCCGGCATCTTGGGTGCACCGCTGGTCGGTGAGGGCGCGCGCCGCATCGCCGAGCGTGCCCGCGGCACACCCCGCATCGCAAACCGCCTGCTGCGTCGCGTGCGCGATTTCGCCGAGGTGAAGGGCGATGGTACGGTCGATGCTGGGATCGCTATCGCGGCGCTCGATCTGCTCGAAGTCGACCCGGCGGGGCTCGACAATCTCGATCGTAAATTTTTGGGCACCATCATCGAGAAGTTCGATGGTGGGCCGGTCGGCATCGAGAGTTTGGCCGCCGCGATCGGTGAGGAACGCGGTACGCTGGAAGACGTCATCGAGCCGTTCTTGATCCAGCAGGGACTTTTGATGCGTACCGCCCGCGGCCGCATCGTCACCTCCGCCGCCTATCGCCACTTCGGATTGGTGGCACCGGAGCGCCCCGGCAGTGGTTCGCTCTTCGAGGGCGAGCGGTGATCGACTTCGTGCATCGCACGCGTGTCTATTGGGAAGACACCGACGGTGGTGGCGTCGTCTATTACGCGAATTACCTCAAATTTTTGGAGCGCGCACGTACCGAGTGGTTGCGGGAGCGCGGCCACTCGCAAGCCTTGCTCGCGGTCGAGCCAGGGATTCTGTTCATGGTCATCGGCGTGAACGTCGAATATCACGCGCCTGCGAGACTCGACGATTTGCTCGAGGTGAGCGTGCGTTACGAACCTGACACGCGCACCACGGCGCGTTTCGTTCAACAAGTGCGGCGTGCTGACGAAGCGATGCGGGTTTTGGTGGATGCGCAAGTGCGTGTCGTCTGCGTCGATTCGAAATCTTTGCGCCCGCGGCGCATCGCGGAGTATCTGCAATGAACGATCTTTCCATCATCCGACTAGTCGGCGAAGCCACCATCGTGGTGCAGCTCGTGTTGGCTCTCTTGCTGCTCGCCTCGGTCTATTCGTGGACCATCATCTTCGCCAAGCGCCGTGCGTTGAGTGCCACGAAAGATAGCCTGACGCAGTTCGAGCAGGAGTTTTGGTCGCGCGGTGATCTGAATACGCTGCACCGCGAAATCGAGGCCGCTGGCAACGCGCGTGGCATCGAGGCCATCTTTCGCATGGGATTCGGTGAATTTCTGCGCTTGCACCGACAAGGCGTCGATGCGCCCGACGTGTTGCTCGAGGGCGCGCGACGCGCCATGCGTGCGCAGCAAATCAAAGAAGTCGAGCACCTCGAACACAGCCTGTCGCAGTTGGCGACGGTCGGCTCGACGAGCCCGTACATCGGCTTGTTCGGCACGGTGTGGGGCATCATGCACGCCTTCGTCGGTCTCGGCAGCATGCAACAGGCGACGCTGGCAACCGTTGCGCCAGGGATCGCCGAGGCGTTAGTCGCCACCGCGATCGGTTTGTTCGCGGCGATTCCGGCCGTGGTGGCATACAACCGTTTCGCCGATCAAGTGTGGCGACTCGAAATGCGTTTCGACGCGTTCATCGAAGAATTCTCGACCATCCTGCAACGCAGCGCGACGCGCGGCGGCGTGGCGGGCTGAGGACGTCAGCATGGCTCAGGGTTCACGGCGTCGTCGGCCGATGAGCGAGATCAACGTCGTGCCTTACATCGACGTGATGCTGGTGCTGCTCATCATCTTCATGGTGACGGCGCCGTTACTGACGCAGGGTGTGAAAGTGGACTTGCCGCAGGCGTCGGCAGAGCCGGTCGCCGCCAACGATCCGCAAACACCGCCACTTGTGGTGTCGATCGATCGCTCGGGTCAGATTTTTTTGAACCGCGGTGCAACACCCGAGGCGCCGCTGGTCGAGGCAGTGCTGCGCAGCACCGTCGCGGCGGAGCTTGCGCGCAATCCGTCGCTGCCGGTACTCGTCAAAGGCGATCGTGCAGTGCCGTACGGTCGCGTGATCGAAACGATCGCCGCGCTGCAAGCCGCGGGTGCGGCGCGCGTCGGTTTTCTCACCGAGCCCGCGACCGTCGATGACGCGCGGCGCTGACCGTCCCACACCCGATCGGCGCGCGACGCTAGAGGCGCTGCTGCTACATGCGGTGATCGGTGCCGTGCTGGTCGGCGGCTTTTGGACCGCGTCGCGCGAACCGCCGGCGCCGACGCAGCTCGCGATCGAGGCCGTGGTGGTCGACGCGCGCGATGTCGGCGCGCCACCACCGGCAGCCGCCCCCGCGGTGGAACCTGCGCCCGAGGCCGTTGCGCCTGTTGCGCAGGCTGCACCGGAGCCGGCACCCGAGCCACCGCCAACGCCTAAGAAATCGCTCGAGGAGGAAAAAAGGTCGGCGGCGAAGGCGCGTGCGAAAGAGCTCGCGAGAGAGAAGGCCGAAGCGAAAGCGAAAGCCGAGGCGAAAGCCAAAGCAGAGGCCGAGGGCAAGGCCAAGGCGAAGGCCGAAGCGGAACTGCGCAAGCGCACGGAACTCGAAGCGGACTTGCAGCGTCAGATCGCGGCGGAAGAGCGCGTGGCGAACTTGCGGCAGAGCGGTCTCGGCGTGCAATGGGCGGCGGCGATTCAAGCGCGGGTGCAGCGCGCCTGGATTCGTCCGACTTCGGCGCGTAGCGGCCTCGATTGTAAAGTCGCGGTCACGCAAATTCCCGGTGGCACGGTGGTCGCGGTGAAAGTTTTGGAGTGCAACGGTGACGAAGCCGTGCGGCAGTCGATCGAAGCGGCGGTCTATCGGGCGTCGCCTCTGCCCGCGCCGCCTGATCCGGCGCTGTTCGAACGCAATCTCGAGTTGAGGTTCAGACCGAATGATTGATTGGAAGAAAGCTTTCGTGGCGCTGATCGTGCTGCTGTCGACTTCGATCGCTGAGGCGCAGTTGAAGATCGACATCACCTCTGGTGTGACCGATCCGGTGCCGATCGCACTCGTGCCGTTCATCGGTTCGTCGATGGACGTCGCCGAAGTCGTGCAGGCTGATCTCGTGCGCAGCGGGCGATTTCGCGCCCTCGCGCGCGAGCGTCAACCTGGCACACCGACGCGAGCCGCAGACGTGGTCGCGGCCAACTGGCGCGCCGCCGGCACCGATTACGTCGTCGTCGGTCGCGTCGTGCAAATCATGGACGCGGCCGTCGCGGTCGACTTCGAACTCGTCAACGTGCTCACCGGTCAAAGATTGTTACTCGAGCGCTTGGTGGCGCGCAGCGGCGCGATGCGTAACGCCGCACATCAAGTCGCCGATCGCATCTACGAAAAAATCATCGGCGCCAAAAGTGCGTTTGCGACGCGGATTGCCTACGTGTCGGTCGACGGCGCGCCGCCGGCACAACGCTATCAACTCGTGATCGCCGATGCGGACGGCGAGGGCGCACGCGTGATCCTCGAGTCGAAGTTTCCTTTGATGTCGCCCGCTTGGTCACCGGACGGCGAATCGCTCGCTTACGTTTCCTTCGAAACCCGTCGCGCTGCGATCTACGTGCAACGGGTGCGAACGGCCGAGCGCACGCGCGTCTCCGATCGCCCGGGCGTCAATGGTGCGCCGGCTTGGTCGCCGGACGGACGTAAGCTCGCGCTGACGTTGTCGAGTGCGGCGGGCAACCTCGACGTGCACGTGCTCGACTTACAAACTCGCGAATACACCCGCGTCACCGACGACCCGGCGATCGACACCGAGCCCGTCTGGTCGGCCGACGGTTCGACGTTGTTGTTCACCTCCGATCGCGCCGGCGGCCCGCAGATCTATCGCGTGCGGGTCGGTACGGGTGAGCGCCCACAACGCGTGACGTTCGCGGGCGCTTACAACGCAAGACCCCGACTCGTCGGCGACGGTCAAACGCTCGCGTTCGTGACGCGCGACGGCAACGGTTATCGCATCGCGGTACAAGATCTACGCAACGGCGCGATGCGCACGCTCTCGGCGGGTCGGCAGGACGAGTCGCCGTCGTTTTCGCCCGACGGCGGCACCTTGATCTTCGCCGCGCGCGAACGAGGTCGCGGTGTGTTGCAGACGGTGTCGGTCGACGGTCTCGTGCTGCAAAGACTCAAATCCGAGCGTGGCGACGTGCGCGACCCGGCGTGGGGCCCGTTTTCGCCGTGAGCGTGCGATAATGCACGCAGAAGTTTTTTTGCTTTTCAAAAGGATGGATCCATGAAGCGCAACTTGTTTCTCGCGATGGCTTTCGCCGCGGTGCTCGTCACCGGTTGCAAATCGACCCGCAATTCGGGCACGGCCGATCTGCCGCCGCCGCCCGCACCGGTGGAGTCGAAGGCGGCAGCGACCGCGGACACCGGCGCCGTCGCCTCGGCGGGTGTGGTCGGCGACGATGCGAGTAACGAAGTCGGTTTGCCGGCCGAGCTCGTCAATAAGCGCGTCATCTACTTCGCCTTCGACAGCAGCGAGATCCGCGCCGAAGATCGCGCGTTGGTGGCGGCCCATGCGAAGTTTCTCGCCGGTCGTGGTGACGTCGGTGTGCGTCTGGAAGGTCACACGGACCAGCGCGGCACGCGCGAATACAACATCGGTCTCGGCGAGCGTCGTGCGCAAGCGGTGCGCGCTGCGCTCGGTCTGCAGGGCGCCAAAGATAATCAGTTGAGCACCGTGAGCTACGGCGAAGAGCGGCCCGCGGCAGCCGGCGAGGATGAAGAGTCGATGGCGATGAATCGTCGCGTTGAACTCGTATACGGGAAGCGTTGAGCATGACGCGCCCGCGTGCGGCGCTCGCGCTCGCGGCTCTGCTGTCGGTCGCGGCCGGTGTCGCGAGCGCGCAGTCGGCGCGTCAAAAGATAGACGATCTTGCGAGCCGGCTCGAGCAACTCGAGCAGGTGGTGCAGGGCCAGGCGCTGGTCGAGCTGTCGCAAAAAGTCGAATCTTTGACCAACGAAGTTCGTGCGTTGCGCGGCGAACTCGAGGTCGTGCAGAACGAAAACGCCGAGCTGCGTAAGCAGCAAGTCGCCGCGCTCGCCGACTTCGATCGACGGCTCGCCGCAACGGGTTCGCACGCTGCGGTTGCCGTGTCCGCGCCGCCCCCTGCTGTGCCCGAGCCGCCGCCGCCGCCGCCGCCGCCCGTCGTCGAGACGACGACTCCCGAGCAGCGTTATGGTCGTGCCTTCGATGCGTTGAAGGCGGGCGATTACGCCGCGGCGATCGCGGGGATGCGCGACTTCATCGCGCGTCATCCTGATCATCCGCTCGCCGACAACGCCTATTACTGGCTCGGTCAAACCCATTATTTGAACCGTGATTATGTGCAGGCGATCGAGGCGTTCGCGTCGGTCGGTTCGAAGTCGCCGGATTCCGCCAAAGCACCCGATGCACTGCTCAAGCGTGGTCTGTCGGAGCTCGAGCTGAAACGTGGTGAAGCGGCGCGTCGTTCCTTCAACGATTTGATCGCACGCTATCCGGCGAGCGAAGCGGCCCGACTCGCGCGCGAGCAATTGCAGCGTTTGCGTTGAGCGCCATGGCCCCGGCCGTCACAGCGCGTTTGCGGCTCACGGAGATCTTTCGCTCGCTGCAGGGCGAAGCCGATTCGGTCGGCATTCCGACGATCTTCGTGCGGCTGACGGGCTGCCCGCTGCGTTGTCGTTATTGCGATACCGCCTATGCGTTCAGCGGCGGCGAGGTTTGGGAATTGCCGCAGATCCTCGCGCGGGTGCGCGAGCTCGAGGCGAGTCACGTGTGCGTCACGGGCGGTGAGCCGCTCGCACAGCCTGCGGTGCATGACTTGCTCGGCGCGTTGTGCGATGCGGGCTATCGCGTCTCGCTGGAAACCAGCGGTGCATTGCCTTACGACGCCGTCGATCCGCGCGTCGTTCGAGTGGTCGACGTCAAAACTCCGGCATCGGGCGAATCGTCGCGTAATTTGCTCGAACAACTCGGATCGCTCGCGCGCAAAGATCAAATAAAATTCGTCATCGCCGATCGCGCCGATTACGAGTGGAGTCGGGCGTTGCTTCGTGAGCGTGAACTCGATACGCGTTGCGCGGTGTTGTTTTCGCCGAGCCACGGGGTGTTGGCGCCGCGCGAGCTCGCCGATTGGGTGCTCGAAGACCGCTTGCCGGTACGGTTTCAGATCCAGCTGCACAAATATCTTTGGGGCGACGTGCCGGGCAAATGAGTACGCGAGCGCATCGATCACGGGCGGTGGTGTTGTTGTCGGGCGGGCTGGACTCGGCCACCGCACTCGCGATCGCGCGTCACGAGGGCTACGACTGCTACGCGTTGTCGGTGCATTACGGTCAGCGACACGCCGCCGAACTCGAAGCGGCTGCGCGGGTGGCGCGCGCACAGGGTGTGCTCGAGCATCGGGTCATGGGGGTGGATCTGGCGGGCATCGGCGGTTCGGCACTCACCGATCCCGCGATTGCCGTGCCTAAATCGCCGTCGACCGGCATCCCGATCACCTACGTGCCGGCGCGCAACACGTTGATGCTCGCGCTCGCACTCGGGTACGCCGAGGTCGTCGCCGCCGAAGCGATCTACATCGGGGTCAATGCCGTCGACTATTCCGGTTATCCCGATTGCCGGCCGGAGTTCATCGCCGCGTTCGGCGAAGTGGCTCGGCTCGGCACGCGCGTCGGCGTCGAAGGGCGTCCAATCGAGATCCGCTCGCCGCTCAGCGTGCTTTCGAAGGCGCAGATCATCCGCGAGGGTGTGCGGCTGGGCGTCGATTACGCGCTGACCGTCTCGTGCTACGACGCGGACGTCGTCGGGCGGGCGTGCGGCGAGTGCGATTCGTGTCGGCTGCGTCGGGAAGGGTTCGCGTCGGCCGGCATCACCGATCCGACGCGCTATCGTGTAAACTTCGCGCCCTCGCGGACGGGTCCTTAGCTCAGCCGGTAGAGCAGCTGGCTTTTAACCAGTTGGTCGCGCGTTCGAATCGCGCAGGACCCACCATCCTTCCGCCGCCGTCTCACTGTACCTTCACCTCGATACATTTGGTTGCGGCACTCGGAATCTTTGGGATGTGCACGGTGAGCGTGCCGTCCTTCGACTCCGCGCGCACGGAACTCAGATCGGCGGAATCGGGCAGATAAAACGTGCGCGAGAAACTTCCCGCATAGCGCTCGACGCGATGGAATCGCTCGTTCTTCTCTTCGCGCTCGCGTTTGCGTTCGCCCGACAGCGTCAGCATGCCATCCTCGACGGTCACTTTGACGTCCTCGCGTTTGACGCCGGGCAGTTCGGCACGCACCAAATATTCTTTGTCCGTTTCGCTGATGTCGGCGGTCGGTGCCCAAACCGACTCCTCGCCGTTGGTCTCGCCGCGCCAGCGCGTCAGCGCCGGCACCATGCGGTTGATCATCTCGTCCATGTCGCGGAACGGCTGCCATTGAGTGATGTTCACGGGTTTACTCCTCGTAAATTGAATTCGAACGAGGCGTAGTGTGAGCCCGCGCGTGAGCGCGCGAATCGGCAGGAACGCTTAAGGGTTTGCGGGATTTCCGCAACCGCAGCGCGCGAGGATCTGCTCGGCTGCTTGCAGGCCGTCATCGACGATGGTGACGTAGCGCGCATCGTCCGGCGCCGCGAGGCCGTTCGCTGCCAAAAACTCGAGATCTAGCATACGCGCCCAATACTCACGATCGACGAGCACGATGGGCATCGGCGCGATGGTGCCCGTCTGTACGAGGTTCAAGGCCTCGTAGACTTCGTCGAGCGTGCCGAAACCGCCGGGGAACGCGACTAGTGCTCGCGCCCGCAATAAAAAATGCATTTTGCGCAGCGCGAAATAGTGAAACCGAAACGCGAGTCCGGGCGTGATCCACGGATTCGGGAATTGTTCTTGTGGCAAGCGAATGTTGAAGCCGATGGTCGGTGCGCCAGCCTCGCTCGCGCCACGATTCGCCGCTTCCATGATGCCCGGACCACCGCCGGTCGCCACCACCAATCGGTGGCAGCCGGGCGAGTGCGTCGCCGCACGGCTGAGTTCGTAGCCGAAACGTCGTGCTTCGGCGTAGTGATGCAACTGTGGATGCGCGCGACCGGACTCGGGCGCGGGAATGCGCGCACTGCCGAACACGACCACGGTGCTCTCGATGCCGTAAGCCTGCAGGTAGGTTTCGGTGCGGTGGAATTCGAGCGCGAGACGCACGGCGCGCGCACCGTCGCTCTCCAAAAAATCACCGTCGTCTTCGGCGAGACGATAGCTAGAGCTGTCGAGGATGGCCCGTAACTGCGGAGGGATCGGACCGCCCATGGCGTCGTCAGCCGCGGCGGCGGTCCTGGGCGAGTTGGCGAGCGAAGGCGAGATCGTCGGTGGTGACCCGCAATCGCTTAGCGATGCTGCGCGCAACGGCTTGGTGGAAGGACGCGGCGATCGCCGGCTGCTCGGCGAGTTTTTTGCGCAACTGCGCCGCATCGACTTTTAGTACGTCGCAGCGCTCGTTGGCAGTCACCGTGGCGCTGCGCGGCGAGTCGTCGATGAGGCCGAGTTCGCCGAAGTGGCTGCCCGAGCCGAGCATCACGACGTCGGCATCGGCGCCCGATTTCGACACGCGCGCGCTGCCCGAGCGCAGCAAAAATAGACCATCGGAGGCCTGACCTTCGCGGCAGATGTCCTGGCCGGCATCGAAGGTGTGGGCGGAGCAGGCTTGCTCCACGACCGCGAGCGCGTCGGCACCGAGATCTTTGAGGAGGAAAATTTGCTGCAAGGCGGAGGTGACGGAACTCATGGACTGATTTTAGCCGAAAACAGCAGTTAAGTAACGCGTCCGGACGCGACAGGTTAACGATAGGTTATTGCGGCATCGTGCTGCTCTCGCGGTTCTATAAAGGGGCTCGATATGAGTAGAAATTTGGTGACTGCAGCGATGATCGTTGCGTTGCTTTGGGCAGCAGCTGCAGCCGCCGCCGAAAAAAACTGGACGCCGCCCGGTTACAAACTCTACGGGCAGGTTCTCAGTGATGAGTTCATGCGCGCGAACCCCGATCTCCTGAGTATAACGTTGCACGGCGTTCCGCCGGGGCTCAATGGTGTGTATACGATGTTCGCGGGTTCGTTTCCCGACCGGATCGGTAACGCCGATGATCCCGATGACATCGATGTGATTCGTAAAGGCATCACCATCGTCGACCCGCGTTGGAACCGAGTGAACGATACCGTGCCGAAGTTCGTTGTTCTTGCGCCGATGCGTAACGCGAGTGGCGACAACATTGGTCTCGTCGTATATGCGTTCAAAGTCGCAGAGCGGTCGAATCGCCACGAGCGCCAACTTTATGCGCGGGCCCTGGAGTTGCGCGACGCTCTGGCCAAACGCATCCCAAATTATGAGGCCTTATTCGCTGAGGCTAAGTGATCTATTGCTGATTGGTCGCTGCGATTCTGACGTTGATATCGCTCTTGTTGCTCGCGTAATCAAACATTGTGGGGTATTCCGTGCGAAAAGTTATCGGCCTGACTACTACGTTATTGATGGCCTTTGCAGGCATAGGTATTGCTCACTCAAAGAATGAGGGTCGCGCGGCTCAATTCGAGACGAAGCGAGTGTCATTGCCGGGCGAGGGTCGCGGCGACTATTTGCTTGTCGATGAAGCATCGAGCAAGCTATTCGTCACACACGCGTCAACGGTTCACATCCTCGATCTCAAGACACTAAAACCCATCGCCGCGGTCACTAAACTGACTAAGGCAGCAGGCATCGCAGTTGCCGCGGGCAAAGGTTTTGTCAGCGACGCTGGCGGTAACAAGATCGTCGTATTTGACCCCGTAACCGGTAGCGCCATTAAGACGCTCGCCGGTGGCAAGAAGCCGGACAGCATTTTCTTCGATCCGCCGTCGGGAATGATTTTCGTGTTCAATGGCGAGAGTCACGACATCTCCGTCATCGACCCTATCAAATCAGAGATCATCAAAACGATTGCGCTCGGCGATGGGCCCGAGGCGGCACGCGGCGATGGTAAAGGCAGGGCGTACGTCAATTTAGGCGATGAGCGTGCGGTTGCGGTAATCGACACGCGCAAGGGCGAAGTCGTCAATAAAATCCCGCTGACCGGCTGTGAAAGCCCCGCTGCGCTCGGCATCGACGCAGCACACGATCGAATCTTCAGCAGTTGCGAAAATAAAGTAATGAAGATACTCGACGCCAAAACGGGCCGAATCGTCGCAACGTTGCCGGTGGGTGAGGATCCGGATGGAATCATCTACGACGCAGCGAGTCAGCAGATCGTCGTTAGTGGTCGAGACGGTTCATGGACGATTGTCGATCAACTATCTGCCGATCGGTATCGCATCAACTCCACTTTTGCGATTGATCCGTACGCGAAGACGCTCGCGCATGACGCCCAGACCGGAAGGATCTTCTCGTCGACAGCCGATTTGATTTGGCCGCCAGTCGTGCCGGGCAAGAAGCACTTGCCCGACGCTAAGTCGGGGACCTTTCGCTTGATCGTGATCTCGACGCGCTGATCTGATCGACGCTCGGCGATGATGTCCATGCGCAAACTCATCTGTGGCTTGGTCGGATGCCTCGGTTTGATCAACCTTTCAGTTGCTAGTGAGTCGCCGGTCGGCTTGCGCGTGGCGAGTTCTTCCACGACGGATGATTTAGCGTTGCTCTGGACGGCGTCGTTGGCGAAACGGCGTCCGTCCGATCCGGCGCCGGAGATCATTCGTGGCCGCTATCCGACGGACGCGCTTGAGGCCGTAATCGCTGGCCGAGCCGCTGTAGCGCTCGTCGCCCGCGAGCCGTACGAGTCTGAACTCGCGAGTGCGCGGCAGGCGGGTAAGGGCGAATTGCGATTCATCCCAATTGCGACCGGTAGTCGCGCCACCCGCGGCGGCACCCACGCAATCGCGTTTTTCGTTCACGCGGCGAATCCCCTGTCCGCGCTATCCGTTTCTCAGTTACGCGAAATTTTGGCGGATAAAGGCCGTATTCGAACTTGGGGTGATCTGGGCGTGACTGGGCCGCTCGCCAGCCGCGCCATTGTCGTCCACGGTCAGCCGGTTCGTCGCGCGTCGGGGAATCCACCCGGCATCGTCAATTTTTTAAATGCGCGAATTTTGAACGGACGCACTTGGCGCGCTGATCTTGTCGCTCACGATGATCAGCCGAACGGATCCACCGCGCTAGAGGCGATCGTCGAGGCAGTCAAAGCCGACCCGTCGGCAATCGGCTGGAGTGGCTTCGATTACCACCTCGACGGTACGAAGGCTCTCGCCTTGGGCTCATCTCGTGAAGGGCCTTTCTATGTTGGCACGAGCGAGGAAGTTTTCGAGCACGCTTACCCCCTCGCGCGCAACGTGTACATTTGCTTGCCGGTCGCCGCCAGCGCAGCCGCGGAGGAATTCGTTCGTGTCGCTCTGCAGCCTGCCGAGCAGGCGGCGATCGCCGCATCGTCCAGCGGCTTTTTGCCGCTCACCGAAGAGGCCCGTGCTCGCACGCTGCGCCGACTCGACGCACCATACCCCGCTGCCGATGTGCGCATCCGAGTCGTCGGCTACAACGACATGCAGGAGATGATGACGAGTTGGACGCGGGCATTCGCCTTCGATCATCCGCAGTTTCGATTCGATCTCGAGTTACCGGCGACTCGGGCGGCCGTGGATGCGGTCGCGAGCGGGCGTGCGGCGTTTGGACCACTCGGGGCCGAGTTGTCCGGCGAGCAACTCGCACGCTTTCGAGAACTCGCTGGGGCTGATCCGCAGCAAATCAGGGTCGCGCACGCTGCGCTCGACCCGCGCGCGCTGAGCGGCCCACTCGCGATCCTCGTGCATCCGTCTAATCCACGTCGCGAAATTTCGATGCCAGAGCTGGTTGCGATTTTTTCCGGCAAAAACGGCGCGGCGGAACTGGAACCGGTTGGTCTCGCAGCCGACCGGGCACTCGGAATTTTTTTCCGTCAGCGCGTCTTGCGAGGGGTGCCATTCGGTCCAACCTTTCAGCCGCGGGTGCAGTCTGCGCAGGTGGTCGAGGCGGTTGCTCAGGTGGTCGAGGCGGTTGCTTCGAATCCGCGGGCCATCGGTTTTGCGGCAGCCGTACGTGCTGATGATCGCGTTCGGATTTTGGCGGTGAGCCCTGCGACGGGACGACCTGCCATCGAGTTGACGGCTAAAAATTTGATCGCGGGAAGCTATCCGCTTGATCGTCACCTTTGGTTGCTGCTCCCACCAACGCTGGAGCCTTGGGTGCGGGATTTTTTGCGCTTCGTGCTATCCGAGCAGGGACAGCGCATCGTGGCTGAGGGGTCGCTCGGATATCTACCCTTATCCGAAGAAGACCGTCAGGTCGAGTTAAAAAAAATTCAATAGGAGCTGTTTGATGAGCTTAGAGTTTGCTCCAAGCGCCGGTCGTTCGCCCGCGCTAGCGCTCGCGGTCTGGTTCGTATGCAATTCTGCGGCTGTCGCTGACGCTCAACCCGCGGTCGAATCTCAGGCTGCTCCGTCACGCGGCATGGTCGAGTGGGTGATCCCGCCGCTCAAGACCAATGCGCCACAGACTCCCGCGCAAGCGGAGGAGTCCCGTCTGAAGGGACGCGAGTTGCCAGCGCCAGAGATTCTGCAGCCCGTTCTGGATCGGAGTTTGCCGTCGTACGTTCCGCGAGCGGGATTGACGCTTCAAGGGTCTTTTAGCGGTAGCGCATCCGATGTGTTGGTGGTGTTGGCCGAGCGTCTATTCGAGAAATTCAAAACTTACCATCCGAAAGTTGCGTTCAGTATTTCGCCTCCTTATGCAGGCAGTCTCGGTGCGGTCGAACTCGTCAAGCAAAAAGTCGACTTCGTGTTCGTTTCGCGAGAACTGCGTCCGGTCGACGTTGCCGATTTTCACGCGAAGTTTGGTTACGACCCGCTCAGCGTGCCGATACTCGGCGGTTCGTATCGCCACTTCGGCGCGCTCGATGCCGTGGGATTTTTCGTGCACAAAGATAATCCGCTCGAATCGATCACTTTCGAACAGATTGACGCCCTCTATTCCTCGACGCTACTGCGGGCCGGTAAGCCTGCTCGGACTTGGGGCGATCTTGGTTTGACTGGCGAGTGGGCGAATAAAGCTGTGAATCTCTATGGTATCCAGCCGTGGAACGGCTTCGAAGAGTTCATACGCCAGCGGATCCTCAGCCAGGACGGCAAGCGCGGTGAATGGCGAGACGGCATCACGTTCGAAAAAACGGTCTTTTCGATGGCGAAGCACGTTGCAGACGATCCCCAGGGGCTCGCGTACTCGGGCATTGCCTACATCGACGCGCCGGTCAAAATGATCCCGATCGTCGCTCGACCGGGAGACAGCCCACAGGCCGCGAGCTACGAAAATGTCGCGCTGGCAACGTATCCGTTGAGTCGACTTATCTACTTCAACGTCAACAAAAAGCCGGGTGAACGACTGCCGGCTGCGCTGGAGGAATTCCTGCGGTTCGTGCTCAGCAGGGAAGGACAGCAAGTGGTGTTGGACCACGCTCGGTACATCCCCTTGAGGTCTTGGCAGGCGATCGAGTCGCGGAAACTTCTCGAGCCATGAACGCCTTAATTTCTCGGAGAAACACCGTTATGAAAAAATCGATGTTAACTGCCGTGCTGGTCGTGCTCACTGCAGTCTCCCATGCAGCGAGCAAAACTCCGCCAACTCCCGCCGTCAAACACGTGCTCCTTATCAGCATCGACGGTGCGCATGCGCTCGATATCCAAAAATTTGTTCGCGAAAACCCGAGCTCGACTCTGGCGCAATTGCAGCGGCGGGGTACGACCTTCACCAACGCGCGGCAACCAATCCTCGGTGATTCAACGCCGGGTTTGATGTCGATCCTCACCGGGGGGTCGCCGGCGGTCACCGGCCTGATATACAGCCCGTTCTATGCGCGCGATTTGTCACCGCCGGGATCCGATTGCAGCGTCCGGGGTACTTCGTATTACATCGACGAGAAATGGGTCAAAGAAAACTCCCGCGAGGACTCCGGTGGTGGAATTGATCCGACGAAGCTTGCGCGCGATCCTATGCGCGGCTGCACACCGGTGTTTCCGCACCAGATGCTCCGTGTGAATACTGTGTTCGAGGTCGTCAAAGCCGCTGGATTACGAACGGCGTGGGTCGATCAGCATGAGATGTACAATGATCTAGCGAAAGGTCCATCGGGTCGGGGGCTCGACGAGAGCGTCGCGCTCGAGCGGAAGGGCGTGCCGCAAAAAGCCGAAGGCTTCATGGGTCAAGATCAACGTCGCGTCGACATCGTCGCGCGGCAAATTCAAGGGAGGGACGCGGCTGGGAGGATCGTGGGTACGCCCGCCGTTTTCGGTATGGGATTCATTGCGTTCGGCGCGGCTCAAAAATCTGCTGGTTACGTCGACGCCGAGGGTAAGTTTTCGCCGACGCTCACGACAGTCATGAATTTCGTCGACCAATCGCTGCAGCGTTTGATTAGGGAACTTAAGGAGCGAAAAATCTTTGATTCGACGATGATCATCATAACGGCGAAACACGGCCAGTCGCCGATCGATATCCGACAACGACGCGTGATCGATCGTAAGTTGGTTCGTGACGCGATCGAATCCGTAGCGCCCGGACTGCTTGCACATGCGTCGCTCGATTCCATCGGCCTTATTTATTTGCGCGACTCGTCAAAGACTGCAGCGGTAGCTGAGGCGTTACGCAACCGATCGGCGGAGTTGGGCATATTGCGCGTCTACTCGGGCAGCAGTCTCGACTTGCTGCTGCCGGCCAATGATCCGCGATACCCAGATCTCGTCATCCAGCCGACGCTCGGCGTTTTTTATACGGATGGCGTCGACACGGAGGCGACCCGCGCGCTACTCGCGGAGCACGGTGGGATGCTGGACGAGGACGTTCAGGTTCCGCTCGTCGTTTCGGCTGCTGGGCAGCAGGGGCGGGTGAGCCGGGCGTCGGTTCTCACCAGCCAGATTGCGCCGACGATATTGAGTGCTTTAGGCCTCGATCCAGCTGCGCTCGAGGCCGTGCGGCTCGAGGGCACGACGAGTCTGCCCGGTTTGCGCTAGGGCGACGCGTCGCTGGATCAGCGGCACCACCCACTTTTTGGTGACAGGTGGCTGACAGCAAGCCTGCGTACAGTCGGACGTACAACGACGGGCATCTAAATATTTGCACCCGGTCTCAAACATCAGGAGGGGGATGTGAGTAACAAAATTGTGAAGATCGTGGGGCTCGTGCTGACTGCCGGAACCACAGCGGTCGCGCAGCAAACCACCCCGAAAGATCCGGGTTCCGGCTTACAGGAAGTCGTGGTCACCGGATACCGAGTCGCGACCACGAACAGCGCAATGAAGGGAAACGTCGATGCGCGCGACGTGCCGCTCACGGTGTCCGGTTATTCAAACGAATTCATCCAAGATATCGAGGTCGAAAAGGTCGACGAGTTGTACAATTACATGACTGGTGTCCAGCGAGCGGGGCCGACCGGTTACGATATTTCCATTCGAGGATTTTCCTCTGGCGGTGCTGATCGCAACTCGATTCTCATCGACGGT
Source organism: Gammaproteobacteria bacterium (assembly GCA_010027845.1). Taxonomy (GTDB): domain Bacteria; phylum Pseudomonadota; class Gammaproteobacteria; order Steroidobacterales; family Steroidobacteraceae; genus UBA964. Next base: position 7,839 of record RGUL01000034.1, on the reverse strand, counting down.
ATGCCCGGGTTGACGGTTCGCTTCGGTTCGCCGCCAACCGTCAACACCGAACGCGTCGACGTGGTTAAGGGGCCGGCTTCGGTGTTATACGGCCAGGCGCAGCCAGGCGGGTTCGTCAACATCGTCACGCGTAAGCCGTCGCGCAAAACCGCGCATAGCATCGGCGCGCGCTTGGAAGGGTACAACGGCGCAGGCGCAAGCTTGAACGACACGTTTGGTTGGACGATTGATGCTGATGCGACTGGTGCGATCTCCGATTCGATGGCTTATTTGCTAGTCGCAGAATTGGCAAAACGTCCCGGGTTCACGAACAGCAACTTCGATAACTCGACATTCATCAGTCCGGCGGTGAGTCTCAAAGTCGGTGAAAACACCGACGTGCTTCTCGCACTCGAGTATCGCAAGGAAAACGTCGGTCTCTACAATGGGCTGGTCGCGTTCGACAACAACATCGCGAACGTCGCGGATATTAAAACACGCTATCAAGAGCCGAAAGATATCCAGCCGGAGCTCGGATATTCCGCAAATATCACCATCGACCACGCGTTCGCGAATGGCTGGAATTGGCGTACCGCGCTGCGTGGCGTTTATCACGAAGACTCGGCGATCGGTTTGGAAAATCAAGCATTCCGTAGCGCGACGGTGCTCCGACGACGTGTCAGAGATCAGTTCAACATCCGTCGTTACAATTTTCTCGACAGTACGATTTCCAAGGACTTTGAGTTGGGCGCGATCACGCACCACTTTTTGCTCGGAGTCAACGGCGGCGTCGAGACGAGTGATTTCGAGCGTCGCAATTTCAACCAAGTGTGCAACGCAGCCGACATCAATATCTTGAATCCGGTTTACACGGGCTTGCCGACGACATGTCGAACGCCGGTGCTCGACACGTGGCGATTTACCTCGAACGACAGCAAAGGCGCCTATCTGCAGGACCGCATTGATATCGGCGAGCGCTGGAAGATCGTCGGGGCCGTGCGTTCGGAGTCATTCGATATCAAACAGGTCGATCGCCGTGGATTGATCGCAGATCAATCGATCAGCGATAAAGCGGTCACCTCCATGTTCGGCTTGATCTACCAACCGACGGAAAGTTGGTCGATCTACGCGAGTCGTGCGACGTCGTTTAAGGCGCCTGCGACGGGCGCGGTCACTGCGACCGGTGCCGCGATCACCGAGCCCGAGAAGGGCAGCCAGATCGAGGGCGGGGTCAAAGCGACCTTGCTCGATAATCGACTGAACCTCACCGCCTCAGTGTTCGACATAAAAAAAGAGAACGTTGTGCAGGCTGCCGGCGCTGGAATTTCGGTATTGTCCGGTGGCGAGAAGAGTAAGGGTTATGAGTTCGAGTTCGACATGCGTCCATTGCCGAACTGGAACATTATCGGTGGTTACACGTCGATCAATGCCGAGGTCTCTAAAGATCGGACGATCGGTTTGATCGGGCAGCGTTTGCGTAATGCCCCCGAGATGCAGACGAACTTGTATACCCGCTACACCTTCGACGGCGGCGCGTTGCAAGGCGTCGGTTTCAACTTCGGTGTCAGTCATGTCGGTGAGCGATTTGGCACGTTGCCGGTCGTGGGTACGCGACTGGTGCTGCCGGCATACACCATCGTCGATGCGGGCCTGCATTACGATCGCGAACCGTGGAAAATGTCGCTCATCGTCAAAAATTTACTGGACGAAAAATACTATTCGAGTGCTATCACGAACATTCAGATCACCCCAGGCGCACCGCGCGCGGTGGTGTTGTCCGTTCAGAGAAAGTTTTGAGATTCATGATGCAACGAAACATCGACATGTCGCGAGTGGCGCGGAGTTGGTCCCTATCGCTCGCAGTGTCGACGGCACTATTGCTGATTTCGCCGGCTGCCAACGCGCTAAAGTGGGCGGAGCCGTCGCACAATCTGCAGCCCGATCGTCGGTTGCCGAAGTGGCAGCCGGCGCCCCTCGAGGTCGAGCCCGAGGAGGCGTTGAATGTCGTCGGCGCCGATGTCATGGACGAGATGACGTTGGGTTGGGTGAAGTTGATGCGTCGTGCCTATCCGCTTCTGAGCGTGACGATGGAGGCGCGTGCGTCCGGCACGGGTGGTCCGGCATTGACCGCTGGTATTGCGCACGTGGCGACCGTTGGTCGTGAGTTGTTGCCGGCGGAGGAGGAAGCGTTCGTCGCGCGGTATGGCTATGCCCCGACCGCATTTCGTGTCGCCACCGGCAGCGTTGGGTCGCTTGGCAAGACGGCTGCCAGCATCGTCATGGTCGATCGCGATAATCCGATCAAATGCTTGAGTCTGCCGCAGCTCGACGCCATTTACTCGAGTCAGTCGAAGCGCGGCTTGCCGCCGATCAGAACATGGGGCGATCTCGGTCTCAGCGGTGGCTGGGCGCAGCAGCCGATTCGGCTCTACGGATTGAAGCATCCGAACGGTATCGAATGGTATTTCCGTCAGGTCGTGATGAACGGCGGTCCGTACCGTGACGACATCGAATTCGTGAAGGGCAGAGGGCACGTACACGCGTTCAACGTCGCGGCAGAGAAAATGGCCGAAAAATCGGGCGGCCTGACCTACGCTCTGCTGGCGAACATCCAAAAAAATACCCGGCCTGTTGCACTGTCAATGCAGACCGGTGGTCCGTGCGTGATGCCGACTACGCGCACCGTTTACGACCACTCGTACCCGCTGAGTCGGTACGTGTATGTATTTGTCAACGTTGCGCCCGGAAAGAAGCTAGAGCCAAAGGTGCGAGAATTCGTCCGCGCAGTGTTAAGTTTCGAGGGGCAAAAACAGGTCGCCGACGATCGCGTCTACTTACCGCTCACTCCGGAAGTTGCTGCGGCAGAACTGGCCCGATTGAACGCACTGTAACGATCTGTTCGCCGTGACTGCGTTTGGGTCAGACTAGGGCGCAGAGAGCGGGAACACGCCGAGTAGCAAGGCGCAGCACGTCATCAGCACACAAAGCAGCGCGGCCCAGCCGATCGTGAATCTTTGATGGTCGGCGAACTCTACACCGGCAAGGCCTGCGAGTAGATACGTGGAGGGCACCAGCGGGCTAAGAAGGTGCACAGGCTGGCCGATCAGCGAGGCGCGCGCGATTTCTGCCGCCGCGATGCCGTGAATCGAAGCGGCTTCGGCAACGATCGGCATGACGCCAAAATAAAAAGCGTCGTTCGAGATGAAGAATGTGAATGGCATGCTAGCGATCGCCGTGACCGGTGCGAGATGTGGCGCGAGCCAATGCGGGATAATGGACAGGAATTCTTTCGACATCGCCGCGACCATCCCGGTGCCGTTCAGCACGCCGGTGAAGATTCCGGCCGCGAATATCACCGACACCACCGCAAGGACATTCCTCGCATGGGCAGCGATACGCTCCCGCTGGTCGGCGATGTTCGGGAAATTTACGGTGATGGCGATCGCAAAGCCGACCATGAAAAGCGCGGCTGCCGGCAATACACCGGCGATCAACAGCACCAACAGGGTCGCTGTCAGCGCGGCGTTAAACCACAGATAGTTTGCACGACGATGTTCTGACGGCACCGTGGCGTCGCCTGTGTTTGCTTCGAGGTCCAGCGCGTCGCCGATCGCAGAAAACTCAAGCACACCGAGGCGATGACGCTCCTGCAAGCCGAGATAAAAAGCCAAAACGAACACCATGGCAACGCCAAAGGCCATCACCGGCACGAGCGGCACGAAGATGCTCATTGGGTCGACTCGCAGGGCGCTACTGATACGGGCTAGCGGCCCGCCCCACGGTGTGAGATTCATCACGCCTCCTGCGAGCATCGTCACGCAGGTGAGGTTGAGTACGTTGATTTTAAGACGGTAATAAAGGGGCAACATTGATGCCGCGACGACCATGTAGGTCGTCGAACCATCGCCGTCTAGCGAGACGAACGCTGCGAGTATTGCCGTACCGACGACGATTTTGAGTGGATCGTTGCCAGCAATTCGTAAGATTAGTTTCACGATAGGGTCGAAAAGGCCAACGTCCGTCATCACCCCGAAGTAGAGAATGGCAAAGGTCAACATGACACCCGTCGGCGCCAGTGTTTTGATGCCGTCTTGGAGCATGGTCTTGAGTTCCGGACCGCCGAAACCGCCGACCAAGGCGAACACCAACGGGATAAGTGTCAAAGCTACGAGCGGCGATAATTTTCTCGACATGATCAACACCATGAACGTGATGACCATGCCGAAGCCCATCAAACTTAAGGCACCATCCATCGACATATTCGACACTCGCGTTCTGTGTTTCTTCGAAATTTGGGTGCTGGTCGGGTCGCACGGGTGCGTCCCCAATAAGGGGTTAGGTTGACGGCGTTACCTGTCACTGTGCTGTCGCGCCGTCGATCGATCTAGGTTCCGCGCGCAGCGCGGGACTCATCGCCCGACGCCAGGTGTCGAGAAATCGTTCGCGCTTTTGTTGGTCGAGGTAGACGAGCAGGCCGGGGCCTAAGGCAATCGGGCGAATCGCACCCAGTTCGCGATCGAATACTCCGGATTGCGCGTAAGGTCCTTGGATTTCACGACGTACCGCATTGAGCTTCGAACGAGTCGTCAACACTTGCTGCCCGCGAATCGACACTAGGTACTCCAGAAAGGAGTGAGCAGCGTCCGGGTGGGGAGCCGCCACCGGAATGATAGCGGTGCGCGAAACGGCGAGCGTGTAGTCCTCCGGGTAAACGATCATCAACGGTGCGCCATGATCAATGCGCGCACGAGCATAGGACCCGAGCAGATTGTAGCCGGCGATTAGGTGCCCACTAGCGATCCGGTCGAGTATTGCCGAAGTGTTGTCGTACTTTTTTACGTCGACCTCGCCCATGGCCTGCAGCAGGACGGCGAAGGTTTCGCCTTGCAAGACGTCTTGGGTGACGAGCAGGTAGCCGGCATTGCTGCGTTCCGCGTCGTAGGTACCGATCCGACCACGCCAGAATTCCGGCTCGTTTTTGAGCGCGGAAAGCAATTCGGAACGCGAGCGTGGCGGTGCTCTATCACCGAGCATTTTTTTGTTGTACACCATCACCACGGGCTCGAACGTTACGCCGAATGCTTGTCGTCGCCATTTCGCCCAGGCGGGCAGTGCGCGAGCGTTCGCAGAGTCGTGGTTGGCTGCAAACCCGTCGTTTACCAATTTCACCTGGAGGTCCATCGCGGAACTCAGCAACAAGTCCGCGGTCGAGGAGCCGCGACGAACCTCACCAAGGAAGCGCTCGTAGAGCGGGCCGGCGTCGAGTGCGATGTATTCCACGTCGACGTCCGGTCGCAACAGCTTGTAGTCGTCGAGAACAGGTTGGAACGACTCTAAATCGGTTGTGCTGTAAATCACGACATGTCGTGCTGCGACATCAGATTCATCGGGCTGCGGAGCGCAACCGGCGATGAATACGGTCATCAAAACTAAAATCGAACGCAATCGAGTCATGACTGCGCTCGCGGTAGGCGAAGCTCTGCGATCAGACCGCCTTTTGGATTATCCCGAAGCACGACGTTTCCGCCATGGCGAGTCACGGCGCGACGCACGATGTCCAAGCCGAGTCCTGCGCCGGGAGAGCTTTGTGAGCCGCGAGTGAAGCGCTGGAAAACCCATTCTCGTTGCTCGGCTGGAATGCCGGGGCCGCGGTCGGCGATCAAGACAACATACTCGTCACGATCGATTCCCACCGAAAGAGAAATCGGCTCTTTGTTCGGACACCCATAACGGAGCGCGTTATGTAATAAATTTTTGACGGACTCTCCGATTAGCACCGGGTCACCTTTCATAGGTGCTGCATCAATGGAATGATCGATTTCGACGTTGGCACCTGAAGTCATATTGATCGTTTCATGTGCCGCCTCGTGAACGATATCTATAAGATCGAAGGTCTCTGTTTTTTGTATATCCGTGCGGTGTAGCACCGTAGCGTGGCTCAATAATTGATCTAGTAGGCGCGAAATCTTCGCAGCATTTTTCTCGATTGCGACCAAACTACGATGCGCATCTTCCGGTTTGCCGTCGACGCCGATTTCAGCTTGCGCCCTGAGAGCGGCCAGTGGCGTGCGTAATTGATGAGCCGCTTCGGCGATGAACATTCGCAGTGTATCCATAGTGCTCGCGAGCCGAGCCATGAAGCCGTCGATCGCGTCCGTGAGCGGTGTGATTTCACGTGGTACAGGCGTACGGATGGGGTCGAGTTCGACCGCGCGACGTGCGCCCAATTCGTCGCCGATTCGTTTCAGGGGGCGCAGTGCACGGTCAGTACCGAACCACGCTAGGATCAGCGTGACGATTGCGACGAATCCGAGTGGGGCCACCGCCCCGAGAATCAGCTCGCGCTGCAAGGCATCGCGTGCAAGTCGCGTCTGACCGACTTGCACCCAGACCCATCCGGAGGCGTTCGGCTCGGACATCTGTCGGCCGAGAACAGCGAATCGCACTTCGTCACCGCGATAATAAGCGTCGAAAAAACGCGCTTCGCCGGCGCGTCCGGAGGTCAATCCGTTTTTTCTTAGATTAGGGGGCTCGGCGGGTAAGTCACCATAGCCCGTCACGACTGCTCCGTTCGGTCCAACTACGCTATAGAACACTCGATCGTCTGGTGCTGCCGACAGCATTTCGAGTGCGGCATACGACAGATCGGTCCGGATGTTGCCGTGCGTCACACTTAGCGACTCGGCGATCGATAGCGCTGCGCCCGAGAGCAAACGATCGTACGAACGATCGGCTGCCGACAAGCTATAGATGCGTATGCCCGTATACATTGCGAGCATGACCAGCAGGCTGGCTGCAGCGCGTCTGGAGTGGCGCAGGATCACATTCTGTTTGATCAAAAGACGTGCGTTCATCAGTCCGGTCGCTCCGCGTCGTCACATTTCGTTTTTTTAATAACCAAGCTGCAGGCAAGTGGCAAGTTTTAGCGATTTTGCCTTGCAGGGGTTGTTATCGGGCAATCATGGCTGATCCATGACAGCGGGTATGGTCTGCACTCTCCCCTTTTTGTCGGGATCGGTTTATGAGGGGTGACGTCAACGGCCACTTCAGGATGGATCATGCGGACCGATCATCGCGCACACAGGCTCTTTGTCGAAGCATCGCTGCACGCAGGCGCGGATGTGGTGCTGTCGCCCGAACAATCGCATTATCTCGATCGCGTGATGCGCGCCAAAACCGGCGATGTGGTGATTGCCTTCAACAACCGTGACGGCGAATGGCGCGGCCATATTGCCGAAACCGGCCGCAAGGCCGTCACAATCCATCTCGGTCAGGCCCTGCGTCCACCCGCTCCGCAAGGCCGGATCAGCTATTTCTTTGCGCCGCTCAAACAGGCGCGGCTGGATTATATGGTGCAAAAAGCCGTCGAGATGGGCGCGGCCCGCATCGGCGCGGTGATGACCCAGCACACGATGGTGTCGCGTCTCAATCTGGAACGGATGCAGGCCAATGCGGTCGAGGCTGCCGAACAATGCACCATGATCGCGGTGCCGGACGTGCTGCCCGAACAAAAGCTGGAAACCATGCTTTCCAAGCGGGCAGAGGGTGATGTGCTGGTGTTTTGCGACGAGGCCGCTCCTGTGACCTCGCCCTTGCAGGCCCTTGCCGCTATTGCTCCCGACAGGCCGATTTCGGTGCTGGTCGGTCCCGAAGGCGGGTTTTCGGATGCCGAACGCGCGCTGCTTCTGGCCCAGCCCGATGTCATTGTCCTGTCACTGGGGCCGCGTATCCTGCGCGCCGACACCGCAGCCGTTGCCGCTCTGGCTTTTGTACAAGCGGTTTGCGGTGATATTACATAAAAAGAATGTAATATTTTTGAATTCCCAAAAATGCTTACATTTTACCTGCTTCGCTTTGTGA
>RGUL01000033.1 GCA_010027845.1 Gammaproteobacteria bacterium | reverse complement strand
GACGGCGAGCGATCAGTTGCTCGTTTTGATCTTGCGGATGTAAACGTTGATACCGTTGTAATAGCTGCTGTTGAGCAAGCCGTTGTAGCTGGTAGCGCCGTCTTCGCCGTACAACATCCACGATTGATTCAAGGAGAAAGTACCCTCGCAGCCGATGAACGGCGCGCCGTAGAGCGTCCCAAAAATTACGTTTGTGACGCTCGGTTTGGTGGGTGTGGTCGATGACAGGGCAGTCGTTTCTTTAGTGCCCGCGTACGCCACGACGGTCGTCGTTTGGAGTGAGCTATTCAGTGACCCACCGAACCGGCCATCCGCGCCGCGCGCGATGACGCACCATAGCCTTGGGGTTCCATCACTTTTTGTTGTCGCCGCGAACATGAACTCGGTGTCGGCGCGTAACAAATAATCGAACTGTAGGCTCGCCGGTTTGCTGCCCGTCGGCGTCAGCGGTGTGCCGGCGAGCGAATCGACGAAACCGTTCTCGTCGGTGTTGAATCCTGCGCCGCTGAGATTGTCGTTCAAAGGGAACCAAGTCGTGCCCTTCGGGATGCGTCGGACGAGCATCCAACCGTCTTTGTTCGCAGTTGAACTTTGGACGATCAATTCGACATAGGCAAGAAATGGTGGTCTGCCACCTGCGCCGTCGGGGTCGAACCAGTAATAACCGTTGCTGGACGAGGTACGACGGGTTTGCAGGTCTTCGACGGATTTCGCTGGATTCGTACGCGATCCGCCGTAACCGGCGGTCGAATAATCGGTGGGCTCAAGTCTTTTGCCGGTCAGGGTCACCGGTAAATTGAAGTCCGGCCGGTTCAGCGTGAACACGACCGACTTGTCACCGAAGCCGCGTGGTTGAAACGCGATCGTGAACGAGCACGTCTCCTTCGATTTCAACACTAGGCCGGGCGTGCAATTGCCGCCATCGACGTAAAAAGTTCCGCTCTCGGTATACGGCGTGCTGACGGCCTTAAATTGATAGGTCGGGTACGGTGGGAGCTGAAACGTCGTGCGGCCGTTGTTCGTCAACGTCCAAGTTTTTCGAACTGGTGTCGATGCGTTCGTGACCGAGCCGAAGTCTAGGCTGCGAGCGCTCACGGCGATCTGAGCCGTGGCCGGTGCTGCATCGACCAGCAGTAACGCTGCGACGATTACCAGCAACGCACCAGAAAGATCAGCTCGTTTCATGACGTTCGACTCCGCAAGGACGATTTCCCGCACAAGGTAGTCGGCCGCACGGGGATTTTCTTGATCGGCGTTCACGGCTCGCCCTGGGGTACCATACGCGCGCGCCAGGGAGCGGCGGATAGGGAAGGCGATGGTGAGTTCGGTACCGAAAATCGTGGTGGTGGGTGGTGGGGCCGGCGGGCTCGAGCTGGTCACCCAGCTCGGTGACAAGCTGGGCAAGTCGGGGCGTGCCGAGGTGACGCTGATCGAGCGTGGCCGCACCCACTTTTGGAAGCCCCATCTGCACGAGCTTGCCGCCGGCACGGTCGATCTCGACGTCCACGAACTCGATTATCTCGCTCAGTCGCATTGGCACGGATTCAAATATCGTTTCGGTGAAATGATCGGGCTGGATCGCACGGCGCGCCAAGTGCTGGTCGGTCCGGTGTACGACGAGAGCGGTGAGAAAATCGTTCCTGCGCGGCGCTTCGATTACGACGTTTTAGTGTTGGCAGTCGGCAGTCGCATCAACGATTTCGGTACGCCCGGCGTTGCCGACCACGCAATCGCGCTCGAGAGCACACAAGAGGCAGATCGGTTTCATCGACGGTTGATCAATGCGTTCTTGCGCGCGCATGCGCAGCACGAGCCCTTACGCCCCGAACAATTGAACGTGGCGATCGTCGGCGCGGGTGCGACCGGTGTCGAGCTTGCCGCTGAGTTGCATAACGCAACCCGCGAACTGGTGTCGTTCAGTCTCGACAATATCGACCCGGACAAACACATCCGCCTGCACCTGATCGAAGCGTCGCCGAGAATCTTGCCCGCTTTGCCGGTACGGGTGTCCGATGCGGCTCTGCGCATGCTGCACGAGCTCGACGTCGAGGTGCACGTCAACGCCAGAGTTGCCGAAGTGTTACCGCGGGCCGTGCGACTCGCCGACGGTACCGTGATCGCAGCAGAAATGGTGGTATGGGCGGCTGGCGTCAAAGCGCCGCCATTTTTGGCCGAGCTCGGGTTGCAGACAAACGCGCTCAACCAAGTGCTCGTCGACGAATGTTTGCGCTCGGTGAGCGATCCGGCGATTTTTGCGATCGGTGACTGCGCGGCCGCAAAGTGGCATGCGGCATCGCAGCGTTTCGTGCCACCACGCGCACAAGCGGCTCACCAGCAAGCATCCTATTTGCAGCGCGCCATTCGGCGGCAGCTGGCCGGTAAGGTCCTACGCCCGTGGCGATACCGCGATTTTGGTTCGTTGGTTTCGCTAGGCGACTACACCACCGTCGGTAATTTGATGGGTAATTTCGTCGGCGGAAATATTTGGCTCGAAGGTTTGTTCGCGCGCTGGATGTATATGTCGCTCTACAAGATGCACGAAATCGCCCTGCACGGATTTTGGCGTACGGCCTTGTCGACGCTCGGGCGAATGATCGCTGCGCAGACCGAGCCGCGAGTCAAGCTGCATTAGTCCGTGACGTCAAAGGTCGAATCGGAGACCCATCATGTCCGTCTACATCTTCGATGCAGTGCGCACACCGCGTGGTAAAGCGAAGCCCGATGGTGGTCTTGCGAGTCACCAGCCGGAAGACTTGATCGCGAAATTGGTCGACGGATTGCGCCGACGAGGCCGCGATGCACGAGCGGTCAACGCCTTGCTGCTCGGATGCGTAGGGCAAATCGGTGCACAAGGCGGGCATATGGCCCTGGTCTCGAAACTACGGAGCGGTATCGACGAACGCGCCGCTGCGCTCACGCTCAACAATTATTGCGTATCCGGCCTCACGGCCGTCGGCCAAGGCGCGCTCGCCGTCGGCGCGGGTCATGCACAGCGCGTCGTTGCCGGTGGCGTGGAGATGATGTCGCGCGTGCCTTTCATGGGTGACGAGGCCGCGTATTATCGCGACGACACGTTTTCCAAACGTCAGCGCTACATACCGGTAGTCGTCGCGGCGGATCGCCTCGCCGAAAAAATCGGCATCACACGAGACGCGCTTGATGCGGTCGCCTTCGAATCGCAGCGTAAGTCGGCTTCGGCGGAGCGTGATCCTGGAGCGATGGCGTCGCGTATCGCGATCGACGAGCTGAATCGTGACGAGTGTTTGCGCGCGGGCACGACCAGAGAGGGGCTGGCTGCGCTCGAGCCGGCATTTGCGGCAGTGGCTGCGCAATATTCAGCGGCACTTGAGCGGGCGATCGACCATCGCCACACCATCGCCCACGCGCCGCCGGTATGCGACGGCGCTGCGCTCGTGCTACTCGGCAAAGAAAACGCGTGGGACGTAGCGCCACGCGCCCGGATCGTCGCTCACGCGGAGTCGGGCGGCGACGTCGAAGATTCATTGCTCGCCGGTTTCGCGGCGATGGAGTTGGCGTTAGCCCGTGCCGGAAAAACGCTAGCGGAGATGGACCGCATCGAGTTCATGGAATCTTTTGCGGTGACGATCGCCAAATTTTTGCGTGACTATCCGGTCGACGCTGCAACCGTGAACGTCGGCGGAGGGCATATTGCGCGCGGGCACCCCATGGGGGCATCGGGAGCGATTTTGTTGTCGACCTTGCTCGATGCGCTCGATGTCGCTCAGGGTCGATTCGGTTTAGTCGTTTGCACCGGCGCGGCGGGCGTCGGTTCGGCGATGGTGGTCGAACGTCTACGGTGATCGTCAGTTCGAGTCGCTCGCCGCGAGGCGCGCGAGTTCGCTACGCACCACTTTTCCCACGCTGTTGCGCGGCAACTGATCGACGACGCGCAGTCGTTCTGGATGTTTGAAAATCGCAACGCCGGCGCTCGTGAAAAAACTTTTTAAATCGTCTAGCGACAACGTCTTGCCGGGTTTCGGGACGAGCACCGCACAGATTCGCTCGCCGAGGACCGCGTCCGGGTAACTCACTACAGCTCCCTCGACGATGTCCGGCATTTGCGCGAGCACGATGTCGAGTTCTTCCGGTGCGATCTTCACGCCGCCACGGTTTATCACTTGCTTATGGCGACCGACAAACTTGTAGTAACGCGGCGTTGCGCCGTCGCCCTGCAATTCGAAAAGATCGCCGGTGCGGAACCAGCCGTCGACGGTGAAACTTTCCGCATCGACCTGCGGCGCGCGCCAATAGCCGTCGAACACGGTCGGTCCGATGATTTGCATCTCGCCGGGCGCGCCACGCTGTAACACTTCGGCGCCGCTCGTCGGATCGACGAGGCGCGTACGGATACCCGTCGGCGGCAGATCCGGCCACGAGATTTCCGCACGTCCCCAGCGTGGAAATAACACGGCCCGTTGTTCGGCGTCGGTCGTGTTGTCCTCGTTACTCAATAATGAGACGCCCTCGTTGGAGCCGAAGATATTGACGACTTCGATACCGAAGCGATCTTTGAAGCCGCGAATCATGCTCGGATCGAGCGGCGCCGATCCCGATCCTATGCAGCGTACGGTTTCGAGATTCAACGACGCGAGCAGTCGCTCGTCTTTGATCAACATGTTGAGAACGGCGGGCGGTGCGATCGCGTAGCCGATGCGCTCCTCGACGATCTGGTGCAAATACACAGGCAAATCAAGCGGGTGGTGTAGTACGAGCGTGCCACGGGCGTGTAACCAACTCATCAGGCAACCGCCCAGTGCGGCCATGTTGACGAGCGGGAAGGGGTTGAGCAATCGCTCGCCCGGCGCAATCTTTGCGCCGAGGAAATGCGCATGACTGATCGCGAGCCAATGATTGTGTGAACGCGGTACGCCTTTCGGTGTCCCCTCGGTTCCGGAGGTCCAGCAAATCGTCGCGATGTCGTCCGCCGACACGGATGCCGCGGCGATTATTTCGGGTAATGCAGTCCTCGCCGTAGAGCCCGGCGCCGCCGGCGAAAAGGCACGCATATCACTTCGTGTGTTCTGCTTGCCTTCTTCGGTGAGTGCCCACAACGTCATACTACGCGCGGCACACAACTCGCGTAGTTCCGGCAGATGGGGTTGGTCTTTGAACCGTTCGATCGTGAACACGGCCTTCGCGTCCGTGAGCGCGGCCATCTGGCCGATTTCACGTTGCCGAAACTGCATCGGTACCGGGCTGACGATGACCCCGAGACGCATCGCGGCGAAATACAGTGCGACGTATTCGGCGATGTTCGGTAGTTGCGTGATGACGATGTCGTCTTTGCGTAGTCCCGCAGCGGCCAAACTTGCGGCGTAGCCGTCGACGAGTTCGGCAACTTCGGCGAACGTTAAGCGCCGTGGTGCGCCGCCGGTCAGTGTCACGCGATTGGCGGGATCGATCAGCGCCTCGCGCGTCGGTTGCTCACGCACAGCTGCGTCGAACAGATCGGTGATGCGCTGGTCCGACCACCAGCCCCCTGCGCGGTAATCTCGAATGCGATTTTCTGGCGTGGTTTTCATCGCATCAATATCGTACGTGTGGCGTCCCTTATGCGGCGGCGCGTGACGCGTCGCGCCAAAGATCACGGCCGTAGACCCACGCCGCATGGAAGCCTGCCGCGACTCGACCCGGCAGCGCGATGCGGGTGATCGGACCGCGGGTGATATCTTTGGCGTCGAAGATCCACGCTTCGGAACGATAGTCGGCGATATCGGTGGCAAGGGTGACCGCGTAACCGGAATCTTCGTCGCCGCCGCGAGTGCTTTTGGCGAACGTGGTTTCGCTCGGGAACCAACCGCGTGGGTAGTGATAGACGTCACGCGTACCGCGCTCGTGGTCGTACTTCACCAAGCCTTCGAACGCCAGGGTTTGCAAATCCGTAGGAATGAGTTGGTGGTAGGAGTAGCGTGATTTCACGCCATAGAGATCGGCGTCGGGCAAACAAAATTCGACGTTCAGATCGTCCAGTTGACGTTCTTGCTGTTCGCCGGTCCGCAGGTTCATACGCCAACGACGTAAATGTCCTTTGTAGCGCAGGTACGCGAGCATCGAGCCGAGGGGTCCTTCGGAAGGATCGCGTCGAATGGTCGGATCTGGTTGGAAGCAACCGTCCATGATGATCCAATCGCCTTCTTCCCACGCGTTGACCATGTGCAGTACGTAGCCCGGATCGAATTCGAACCAGCGAATTTGTTCTTGGGTGCCGTAGCGTGGCAGGACACCGAAGCGCGTCGGTAGGTCGCGACGGAATTGCACGATGCGATGGTTCGTGCGCTTCAAAAGTTCCGGATCGTGGAACAGTGGGAAGTCGTGCAGGATCGTAAAATTGCGAGTGATGGTTGTGTCGTGTGGCAGGCGTGGCCCCGGTAAGTCGATACGCGTTTTGTGACGTAGCGCGCCATCGGCGCCGATGACGTAATAGGTGAGCCAAGGCTGAAAATCAGCATAACCGTAGTTGATGAATTCGCCGGTGCGCGGATCAGTTTTGCCGTGCGCGTTCATGGTCGTATCGAGCGCGCCAAGAAAATTTTCCTCGCCCTCGGTGTCCAAGGTTAGAGCATCGAGACGATGCATCCGACCGGAGTTGTACCAAGCCGCGAGCAACTTACCGTTATGCAAATTGAGTGTGGTGTTGGCGGTATCTTTGGTGTAGTCGACGTTTTGTGAGTCGATTTCGTGGCCGACGATCGATCGTAAGTCGTACGGCCCCATGATGCCGCTCAATTCGACTTTGCCGCGCTCGATCTCGTCGCGGAGTGCGCGCGTGCGGATCCACTTGCGGATATAACTTGCGCGGCCGTCGCGTAGATATAGGCCATGCACCATGCCATCACCATCGAACCAGTGGTAGGCGCCACGAGGTTCGAGGATGGGATTCGGTCCTTGACGAAAATATGCACCGAAAAGATCGTGTGGTACTTCGCCTTGAACGACTCTCAAGTCGACTGCCGTGATTTCCGAAACGACGGGTGTGTATGGCCCGTGTAAATAAGGATTGTCGATATGGTCGACCCACGCGGGGCGATCCTGCGGATCGATCGTCGAAACATCGGAATACTTACGCATCGGAGGCCTCAGTCGCGCGACACGACGAAACTCACCGTCGTGGTCGCGCTACCACCGACGTTGAGGGTTGCGAATCGCCGGGCACCTTCGACTTGATAGTCGCCTGCCCGATCGGTCACTTGCTTCCAGCAATCGAGGAGCATGCGCGCGCCGGTTGCGCCGACCGGATGTCCGAGACCGATCAATCCGCCGCTCGGATTCACCGGTATGCGACCACCCATTTCGATATCGCCATTTTCGATGGCACGCCAACTTTGGCCTGCAGGGGTGATGCCGAAGTGATCGATTGCCATGTATTCGGTGCTCGTGAAGCAATCGTGCGTTTCGATGCCATCGAGATCGTCGACACCAGAAATTCCTGCACGTCGAAATGCATCTTCGATGGTGGCCCGGACGAACGGGAACACGTACGGCGTGTGACGACTCGCGGCGATTTTGGCTTCGTAAGTGATCGGCGCGGTACGGTGTCCCCAGCCGGCGATCTTGGCGATCGACGCAGCCGCGCCATGACGCATGACGTATCGCCGTGCATAGTCTTCCGAGGCCAAAAAAATTATGGCAGCGCCGTCGGTGATTTGTCCGCAATCTTGTTTGCGAATGCGACCGTCGATGACGGGATTTGCAGCGTCGTCGGTCGAGAAGCTCGCCGGCTCGAATTGCCAGCGCCGGGTTTGCGCGTTGGTGTTGCGGCGACCGTTCGCGAAATTAATCTCGGCGATTCGGCTCAAATATTTTGGATCGATGCCGTAGCGACGATCGTATTCGTCGATCAGCTCGCTGAAGACGTGCGGCCAAGGAAATCTCACGTCGACGCATTCATGGCCGGACCACATGGCAGCCGCGCCGATCAACTTTGCCGCCTGGTCGCCCGGGACGTTGCGCATTTGCTCGATGCCGATCACCGCGGCGAGCTCGTAGCGACCCGCTTCGATTTCGGCAGCGGCCGCCAAGGCGGCAAGACTGCCGGATGCGCACGCGCCTTCATGACGTGAGGCCGGCTTACCCGCAAAACTCGGATGCGCCGCTGCGGCCAGGCCGCCGAGATGACCTTGGTTGCAGAAGAGTTCGGCCGCAAAATTGCCGACGTGAATGGTGTCTATGTCGACCGGATCCAGGCCGGTCGTATCGAGTCCTTGCGCGACGACTTCCTGCATACCGTCGGCTAATTCGCGACCTTCTCGCGCCCAATTGCGTGCGAAATCGCTCTGCCACCCGCCGAGGAGAAAAACACCCTTGCTCATGTTGTCCTCGTTCGTCCGGTTCGAGCTCATTTGAACCGGTGCCGTCGCTTGATAGTATCATTATGCAAGTCACTAAGAGATGTGCGCCGATGATCAAAAATCGTCTCGGAGTACTTGGCCGAGGGATGCGGTTGCCCATGGTGGCTGCACCGATGTTTCTCGTGTCGGGGCCGGAACTAGTGGTTGCGGCTTGTCGATCGGGTATCGCCGGCGCGATGCCCACCACCAACGCCCGAACGGTCCAAGATCTCGAGCGTGCACTGCAGTTCATCACTCGCGAACTCGACGCGTACTCCGCCACTGCAGGACGGCCCGCGGCGCCGTGGATCCTCAATCTCATCACGCATAGTTCCTACGATCGACTGTCGCAGGAGTTGGCGCTCGTCAGTCGCTACCGACCACCCGTGGTGATCACCGCGCTCGGCAGTCCTGCGCCCGCGGTCGAAACCGTGCACGCCTATGGCGGACTCGTGTTGGCTGACGTCAACAATTTATCTTTTGCGCGCAAAGCCGCAGCTGCTGGCGTCGATGGATTGATACTCGTTAGCGCCGGCGCAGGCGGTCACACGGGGCGGGTCGCGGCGGCGCCATTCGTGGCTGCGGTGCGCGAATTTTTCGGCGGCATCATCGGTGTCAGTGGCGGCATTTGTTCCGGCGCTACCGTACGTGCAGCCGAGTTGATCGGTGCCGATCTCGCCTGTGCGGGAACGCCGTTCATCGTCGCTGCCGAAAGCGCCGCAAGTCCCGCCTACCGCGGCATGGTCACGCGCGCCACCCTCGACGACCTCGTGCTGAGTAAGGCGTTCACGGGCGCCGAGGCATATTACTTGCGCGAGAGCATCATCGCTGCGGGACTCGATCCAGACCATCTCGTCGGCAAAGAAAAATTCGAAATCAAAAATTCCGAATCGCAAGTCAAAGCTTGGAAAGACATTTGGTCTGCCGGGCAAGGCGTCGGTTGTATCACCGCGATCGAATCGACGGCCGAGATCGTGGCGCGTTTCGAGCGCGAATATGCTGCTGCGGTCGCGTGGCCGCCGTTCGTCGGTGATTTCTCGTGAGCGACACGAGCCACGTTGGCGTCACGGCCAGCGAGTTGGTCGGCGGTTGGCGATATTTGAATTGGGATATCACCTACGACGACGGACGCCTCACGCATCCTTTCGGTAGCGATGCGGTAGGTTTCATTCTCTACACCGCAGATGGTTGCATGAGTGCGAACATCATGGCGGGCGGCCGCACCGCATTTCCCGAAGGCAATCCGCGGCGTGCGAGCGATGCCGAGCGCGCGAGTGCATTCGACGGCTATTTTAGTTATGCGGGACGCTGGCGCCTCGAAGGGGGCAAGGTGTTGCACGATGTGACGGTGGCGTTGAATCCCGCATTCGTCGGTGTGCGTCAGTGGCGAGATCCGGTGCTCATGCGTGATGCGGGCGGTATCTTGACGCTGTCGTTGTCGGCTGTCGAAAATTTGCCGGGAGGCAGACGGATGCACCGAATTCTTTGGGAACGAGTCGAAGCCTCGAGTATTACGGATAATCGATCCTTTTCGAGTGATCGAGCATGAGTCGCGCGTTGCAGTGGTACGACGCACATCACGATGCTTTGCAATCGGCGCGTAAAGCTTGTCATACGCGCGAATATTTCAGTCTCTTCGCCGAAACCCCGGATAAACATCCGGCCGGCGAACAAGGTCCGGCCGCAGGTCGCGCGACATTCGAGGCTATGCTCGGCCGGCCCTTCGAGATCGATCAGCCGGGAACGATCGGCTACGTCGGCGATGAAATTTCTCCCTATACCTGCACACCACTCGGGATCGAGTATCCGCGCGCCAACGTCGATGCACTGTTCGATGCGGCCCGTCGGGCGATGCCGGAGTGGGCGCGCGCCGGCGTACGTGAACGACTCGGTGTTTGCATGGAGATCATCGCGCGCCTGCATGCGCGGGTGTTCGAAAGCGCGCAGGCGGTGATGCACACCGCCGGCCAAAGCGCTTTGATGAGCTACGCGGGTAGCGGCACGAACGCACTCGACCGTGGCGTCGAGGCCCTGGCCTACGCGGCAGCAGCAATGGAGGACGTACCCGCCGGCGCAGTGTGGGAGCGACGTTTCGGGTCAACCAATATCCGGCTTCGGAAAAAATATACGCTGGTACCCCGCGGTGTTGCGGTGTGCTTTACCTGCGCGACGTTCCCGACCTGGAATGCCTATCCCGCGATGCTCGCGAATTTGGCGACCGGTAATCCGGTCATCGTCAAGCCGCATCCCTCGGGCATCCTGCCGATGGCCATCGCGGTGCGCGTGTTTCGGGAGTGTTTGCGCGAGGCCGGCTACTCTGCCGATCTCGTCACACTATGCCCCGACACGAGTACGCAGCCGCTCGGGAAAATTTTGGTGAAGCACCGACACACTGCGATCGTCGACTTCACCGGTAGTGCGGCGTTCGGTTCGTGGGTAGAGGCGAACGCAGCGCCAGCGCTCTGTTTCACGGAAACATCCGGCGTGAATACGGTCGTCATCGACTCGGTCGAGGCCCTCGAACCGGTAGTCAAAAGTTTGGCGACCACAATGAGTCTGTTCTCGGCGCAGATGTGTACGTCACCGCAAAACATTTACCTGTCGCGTGACGGTATCCGCTGCGGTGGGCGACGCGTGAGCGTCGACGAATTTTCGATGTCGTTGGCAGCTGCGATGACCGCGATCGCCGAGGACTCGAAGCGCGCTGGGCCGATTTTGGCCGCCATCCAGTCACCGAGCACCTTGTCGCTGGTCGACGAGATGCGCGCGGCCGGCGCGAAAGCCGGGCGCGTGCTGATGGAGCCGAAGGCATATCGACACGCCGATTTTCCGCACGCTCGCACCTGCTCGCCACTATTGCTCGAAGTGCCAGCGGGTCGCACCAGTCTCTATGGTCAAGAGCGCTTCGGTCCGATCGGGTTCGTGATTCCGGTCGGCGAAGAAGACGTCGATGCGCTCGCCACTGCGGCACGCGACGCGCGAAAGGGCGGTGCGATCACGGCGTTTGCGTACTCGACCGACGAAACGTGGATCGAGCGAGCCGAGGCCGAGTTCTCAACGGCTGGAGCGCAGTTGACGGTGAATTTGACCGGACCGATGCCGCTCAATTTTGCCGCGGCGTACAGTGACTATCATGTCACGGGCTTGAATCCCGCAGGCAATGCGACGCTGACCGATCTCGCCTTCGTGACGTCGCGTTTTCGCATCGCCCAATCGCGACGGCTGTGATGTCGTGCGTTAAAAGCTATGACGGCAGCGGACAGATGCGGTCGATGACCGCGCCGGGCACCGGCACGCCATAGACCCGCTGAAAAATTTGACGTAACCGCTCGGCGCGCCATGGTCCGTACGACGCAGTCAAAATCCAATGACCAGCCGAATTTTTAGCGATCGTTTCTTCGAGTTGATCGAGAGGCATGTCGATGCCGGTGAGGTAAGCCGATAGACCGAAACTTTCCCGTTCGCGATTCAATTGTTCGACGTGATCGTGCTCGCGCCGGACGTGCTCGACGAGCAAATAGCCGGCGCCGGCGCCGAGCATGAATACCGCACCGATGATCAGTTGGTTGACGCGCAGATACGCGAGCATGACCAAAAAAGGAATGCCGAGCGCTGCGCCTAGGACAATGGTTAAATTTTGAGTACTTCGCAGGGCGTTCGCGCGCTGCTCGGCGTCCCGACAATCGCCGTAGAATTTGCAATAAGCGTGTGCAAAATAGTCCAGTTGGTCGCCCTGGCGGCGACACTCGCTGACTTTCGCATCCGAGGCAAAAAAATCGGCGAAGGGGTCTGAGCTGTCCGTCATGGATAAAAGTTACGCCGAGAGGTGTCGCGCCGGCAATACTTAACGGGCGATCGCGGTATCGACACAATTTTGTTGCCAGAAGCGACTTTGTTTCAAAATGTGTCGATGTCTGCGGTACCTGCCAATTTCTGCCATCTTCCGTGAAGCCCATGTCGACCGAGCCTCGTAAACGCCGCATCATGGTGGTCGACGACGACCCGGAACTTCGGCAGTTGCTCGAGCGATATCTTTCGCGTTACGACTTCGATGTGCTTGCCGTGGGCGATGCGAGCGAAGCCGACCGGCGGCTCTCACGATACCGTCCGGATGTACTCGTGCTCGACGTCATGATGCCGGGCGAAGACGGGCTCTCGCTCTGCCAGCGGCTCAGAGCGCGGGGCGACTTAGTGCCGGTTTTGATGCTCACGGCCCGCGACGAACCTTTGGACCGGATTCTCGGTTTGGAGCTCGGCGCCGACGAATATCTCGGAAAACCGTTCGAGCCGCGAGAGCTCGTCGCTCGAATCGAAGCCTTACTGCGCCGCACGCGCTTACCGGCCGCGGCGCCCGAGATCGCAGACGTGGTGAGGATCGGCGAGTGGGGCTTCGAGCGCGATACGCGTCAGCTCGTCCGTGGCGACGAACGGATCGCGCTGACGAGTGGCGAATTTGCGTTGCTCAAGGCTTTGACCGATCGCCCCTATGAGCCTTTGCGCCGTGAGCGCCTGCTCGCGTTGGCTCGAGATGCCGATCACGAGATCAACGATCGCGCGATCGACGTGCAGGTGTCGCGCTTGCGTAAGCGACTTGAGCACGACCCGCGTACGCCGCGTTTTATCCAAACCGTTTGGGGCGTCGGTTATGTCTTCGTGCCGAACGCGAAACCGCAGTCATGAGTCGACACTCGGTTCGATTCGGACTCGCGCAGCGCCTGACGCTGCTGATCGTCGGTGTGGTACTTGCGAGTCTCACGATCGTCGCCGCCGGCGTCGAATATAAACGCCGTGAATACTCGAGCGAGTACCGCGACGTGCAGGCGCGCAGCGCGGCGGCGCTCGTCTACTCGGCGCGTCGTTTGTTGGTGGCGGTACCGCCATCGCAGCGGCGCGAGATCGCACGCACGCTAACCGCGAGCGGCACCGTACAGTTATTTCCCGACTCGGAGCACGTCGCGCCGCCAGCGGTGGATGAGGTCGAGCGTCCGATTCGCGATGATGCCGAAGAGCTGCGCGTGGCGATCCTGCGCTATGCCACCCAACCGGCCGAAGTGCTGTATCGCGAAGACCCGACACCGCGATTTTGGATCCGGCAATTCATCGACGGCGAACCATGGTGGGTCGTGGTCTTGATGTCCGAGTTGCCGCAAGGGTCGGGCGCAGCACCGTGGGCCGCGTTACTTTTGGTGTTGTCGCTCGTGATCGTCGCGAGCGGAATCTATGCGGCATCGTTGACGCGGCCGCTCGAACGCCTAAGTGCAGCATTCGGGCGTATCGGCGAGGATTGGCCGGAGCCCTTGGAGCCGAGCGGACCGCGCGAGCTGCAGCAACTGACACGATCGTTCAACGCGATGATTACCCGCTTAAAAGAAATCGAGCGGGAGCGTAGCGTGTTACTCGGGGGTATTCCGCACGATCTGCGGGCGCCGCTGACGCGTATGCGCATGCGTCTGGCGATGATGCCGAAGTCCGACGAGTTGCGCGGCATGGAGGTCGACGTCGTGGCGATGGAGCGCATCGTGCGGCAGTTCGGCGATTTCTTGCGTGATGCTGCACAAGAGGAGAGTCGATGGCTCGCGTTGGGTGTGCTCGCCAACGAAGTCGTCGCGGGCTATCGCGCACTCGCACATGACGTCACCCTCGAACTTCGTGCCGAGCCTGCCTTGCTAGTGCCGGAGATGACGGTGCGACGAGTGCTGGACAATCTACTGGGTAATGCCGTTGAACATGGACGACCGCCGATCGCGGTACTCATCGAGTTGCGCGCCGATCATCGACTCGCGTTACAGGTTAGTGATCACGGCGACGGCATTCCGGTGACGCTGGAGCGCGAGGCCCGAAGTCCGTTCGTCAAACTCGATTGCGCACGTGGTACGGCCGGCTGCGGCCTCGGGCTCGCCATCGTGCAACAGTTGGCTAGTCGAGCCGGCGGTGAGTTGTCTTTTTTGAGAGAGGCCGGGCGTTTTACGGTCGCCGTTACCTTGCGCCTACCACGAAACAATTCGTAATAGATTTTCGATCGTCGATGCATTGAAACCAGCGACAATACTGTCGACTGCCGCCACGCGTACCGGAGTCCTCGTCATGAATCTGCGCATATCGATCTTCGCCGTCTTCGCCATTGCGTTCGCCGGCGCTGCTTGGTCCGACACCATCTCGTCGACCGACGCCCGCACGCGCGCCAATGATCCGCGCGAGTTGTACGTCTATCCGGCCAAAGGGCAATCGCAGGAGCAGCTCGATCGCGACCGCTACGACTGCCATCTTTGGGCGGTACGGCAAACCGGCTTCGACCCTAGCGTTGCACAGTCGTCTGCACCGCAGCGACGCGAGCGAACCGCTCGCGAGACGACGTCACGCGCTCCGGAAACGGCAGAAAACGTGATGCGCGGCGCAGTCGCTGGCGCGATCATCGGCTCCGCCGTGTCCTCACCCCGCGAACGTAGCGAAGGTGCAATCGTCGGCGCGACGGCGGGCGCCGTGATCGGCGCCGCGGCATCGCAAGTTGGCACGGCGACGGCGACCGAGCGCGAGCGTCGAGTGGCAACGTCCACCGATCCGCGCGCCAGCGGTTACACGCGCGCGCTGTCGGCGTGTCTCGAGGGGCGCGGCTACACGGTTCGCTGACGTTTTGCATGGACGAGGAGCACATCGTGCGTGCCATTCGATATTTTGCGCTGATAATTTTTTGGGGTTCATTGGCAACCGTCGCTGTCGCCCAGCACGGGGATCGCGATCGCGGGCGCGACCGTGGCCCAGACCACATCCCCGATCGCGGTTTCGACCGTGGCTTCGACCGCGGCGGGCCGCGTTATGCTGTGCCACCGGGCTTGCAAGGCGCTTATCGCGGTTCGCGCTATTTCTTTGATCGTGGCCGTTGGTATCGCGATCGCGGTACGGGGTTCATCGTGGTGCCGCCGCCGATCGGCATGATGGTCGGTGTGCTGCCGCCGTATTATTCGACGCTGTGGATCGGCGGCATTCCATATTTTTACGCTGACGGCACATACTTTCTTTGGCGTGAGCGCGCTCGACGCTACGAGGTGGTAGAGGAGCCGCGTAACTCGGTTGCGCGTGGCGAGGTGTCTTACTCGGCAGACGATCTATACGTCTATCCGCGCGAGGGTCAGTCCGAGGACAAGCAAGCGAGTGATCGATACGAGTGTCACCGTTGGGCGAGCGGACAGACCGGATTCGACCCCGTGCAGCCCGAGCGGTACGAAGGTGGTGGTACGCTCGAAACACGCCGCGCCGAGTATCGACGGGCCATCACGGCCTGTCTCGAAGCGCGCGGGTATACGGTGCGATGATGCGTAAGGTTGGCGCGATGTTGTCGGTGCTATTTTTGATGTCGTCGTCGATGGTGAGGCCTGCGACGGCCGCTGACGACGCCGAATATCGCGCCAAAGTTGCGGCACTCGGTGGCTATGCGGGCTATCTCGATCCGCGTGCACTGCCGAACAGTATTGCGTTGTTACCGCCGCCGCCCGCGCCCGGTTCTGCGGAGGAGGCCCGCGATGTCGCGATCGCGGCGGCAGACCGCAAACTTGCGGCGACGCCGCGCTGGGATCTCGCACGACGAGACGCCGAACTGCGTGGTGATCCTTCCGTCAAAAGTTTTGGCTGCGCAGCCGCCATCGAGATCACCGAGAAAGGCACTCCCAACACCTACCGTTTGCTACGCCGGAGTTTGCTGGACTTCGGTCTCGGCACCTATGCGGCCAAGCAACGGTATCGTCGACCGAGGCCTTTCATGTCCAACGGCAGCGCGCTTTGTACGCCGAACGAAGAGCAGGCTTTACGGGCCGACGGTTCCTATCCGTCCGGACACAGCGCGATCGGCTTCGGCTGGGGCTTGGTGTTAGCGGGTCTAGTTCCGGGACGGGTCGACGCCCTGATGCGTCGCGGCATCGATTTCGGGGATAGCCGCGCGGTCTGCAACGTCCATTGGGCGAGTGACGTCGAGCAGGGTCGGGTGGTGGCCGCGGCGGTGTTTGCTCGTCTGCAGGCGGAGCCGGCGTTTCGCAGTGATTTCGAGGCAGCGCGTGCAGAACTCGTAACGGCACCAGCGGCGGCCGACTGCGCCGATCCGGTTAGAGCAAGTCAGGATTGAGCGTTCGCGCACGGATCGTCTCGAAACCGCAACCAATCATTCCGGTCGGCGGCTTATAATTCGCACATGAAAGTCATGATCCTCGGAGCCAACGGCTTCATCGGCAGCGCGTTGACCAGCGCCATCATTCGCGAGCGTCCCGAGTGGGAGGTGTTCGGTATCGACCTCTCAGACAACAAGCTCGGCGATCTGCCGCAGTCGCCGCGATTCCACTTCGTCGAGGGTGATATCACCATCAATCGGGAGTGGGTCGAGTATCACGTCAAAAAATGCGATGCGATCATCCCGTTGGTCGCGATCGCGAATCCCGCCCAGTACGTCACGAACCCGCTGCGGGTATTCGAGCTCGACTTTGAGGCGAACCTCGAGATCGTGCGGCATTGCGTCAAATATAAGAAACGATTGATTTTTCCCTCGACGTCGGAAATTTACGGAATGTCGCCCGACAGCGTGCTGGACGAAGAATCCAGCCCGCTCGTCTACGGGCCGATCGAAAAGCAGCGCTGGATCTACGCGGCATCTAAGCAGTTGCTCGATCGAGTCATCTACGCTTACGGTGTCGCCGAGGGTCTCGACTACACACTCTTCCGCCCGTTCAACTTCATCGGCCCGAACCTCGACAATATCGACGAGCCGAAGGAAGGCAGCTCGCGTGTGTTCACGCAGTTTTTGTCCAACATCATGTACCGTCGGCCGATTCGTTTGGTCGATGGCGGAAGTCAAAAGCGCTCGTTCACCTTCATCGACGATGCGATTGACTGCTTGCTGCAAATCATCGAAAACCGTGGAGGCTGCGCGTCGCGCCGGATCTTCAACATCGGCAACCCGCATAACTGCGTGTCGATCGAAGAGCTTGCCAGCGTGATGGTGGATGTCGCCAAAGAATTTCCCGAACTCGCCGAACGCGCCAACGCGACGGAAATCACGACGGTCACCGCGGGCGACTACTACGGCAAGTACTACCAAGATATCCAGATTCGCGTTCCGGCCATCAAAGCGGCTGCCGAGCATTTGGGTTGGGCGCCGCGGACGGCGCTGCGTGAGGCCGTGCGTAAAACCATCGCTTATTACGTCGCGCTCGAGCGCAAGCACTCGGCGGGCGGCAAGGTCGCGTGACCGCTGACGAGGCTGCTCGAGCGCCATCGAGCAGCAGTAAGCAAGACGCTCGAATCGCCTGGTTTTTCTTGGCGTTGGCGTGGTTCGCCACGATCGGCGCGTACAGTCTGTTCGATCCCGATGAGGGGCGCTACGCAGAAATCCCGCGCGAAATGTGGGCGAGCGGCGACTGGATCACGCCGATGCTCAACGGCTTGCCGTATTTCGAAAAGCCGATCCTCCAATACTGGGCCACCGCCGCGCTTTACTCCGTGTTCGGTGTTTCCGAGGTCGTTTCGCGTCTGTTCGCTTTTGCGACGGCCTTCGCTTGTCTGCCGCTCGTCTATTGGCTTGCGCGCGGTTTGAATCAATCGCGTGAGATCGCTTGGCGCGCAGTATTTTTTCTTGCAGTCAGTCCGTTCTTCGTTTTGGTCGGGCACATCAATTTGCTCGACCAAGCATTCACGCTCTTCGTATTGATCGCGTTGACTGCTTTTCTGCACGCTCAAAACACCACGCCCGCGCGGCGTGGCCAGTTGCTCGTCGTCGCGTGGGTAGCGTTAGCGGCTGCGGTGCTATCGAAAGGCGTCGCGGCCTTCGTGCTCACTGGTGGCGCCTTGTTGCTGCATGCACTAGTGCATCGCGATCGAGTTTTTCTCGCACGTATTTGGTCACTGCCCGGATTTTTAATTTTTTGGGTAATCGTGCTGCCGTGGTTCCTGCTGGTCGAGCAGCGTAATCCCGGCTTTTCGGAATTTTTCTTCTTACACGAGCACTTTGCGCGATTTTTCACCAAGGTGCACCGTCGAGACGGGCCGCTATGGTATTTCGTGCCGATATTGTTGCTCGCGGTCCTGCCGATGTTCGGCACTTGGCGAGAGGGTCTCTTGCGAGCGTGGCGCGAGCCGCACGCGACGCCCGGCTTCCCGGCGTTACGCTTTTTGGTGTTGTGGTGTGCGTTCGTATTCGTATTCTTCTCCGTGTCACAGTCGAAACTACCACCGTACTTATTGCCGGTGATTCCGCCGCTGGCATTGCTGCTGGCGCGCGCGGTCGATGACGATGCGCGGGCAAGTCGGCGCGCGCACTTGATTCAAACCACCATCATTTTTTTCGGTGTCGTGGCGATGTTGTTGTTCGATCGCCGACGCGACGGCATCGTCGATCCCCCGGTGTACTGGGCGTGTGGCGTGTCGGTCACGGCCATCGTGGTTGCGTGGGCCTTACGCTGGTGGCGTCAACCTACGACGCAGCACGCAGCGTGGATGCCCGTGGCATTGGCGGCGATGTTTGCATGGCAAGGCTTGCTCGCGGCCTATGCCATCTTGCCTCCCGAACGCAGCAGTCGAGGCTTGGTGACGGACGTCCGCGCGGAGATCCGCCCTGCGACCCGCTTATATAGCGTCCGTCAATATCGTCATTCATTATCCTTCTATCTCGGTCGCACGTTGACTTTGGTCGATTACAAAGGCGAGCTCGAGGAAGGTTTGCGTCGGGTGGGCGAGACGACTCCGCCGCGCTACATTGACGATCTGCATTCGTTCGTCGAGGCTTGGAATGCCGAGCGAGACGCCGTGGCGTTCATCGAGCCCGAAGTGCTTGCCGAACTGCAGTCACTCGGTTTTTCCGGCCGACGTTTGGCGAGCGACGATCCGCGCTCGGTGGTGGTGGCAAGACGATGAAATTGACCGACTTCGCATTTTTGCTGCTCGGTGTGTTGCTCAACGCGGGCGCCCAGCTCGGCCTAAAAGCGGCGACGGCCGTGACTGGTCCGATTCGGACCGACACCCTGTCGGCACTTGCGGCTGCCCAAAAGTTGATGCTCGTGCCGGCCTTTTGGTTGGCCTTGCTCGCCTACGGGGTATCGGTGCTGACTTGGATCGTCGGGCTTTCGCGGGTACCGGTTAGCCAGGCCTATCCGATGCTCTCGCTCGGTTACGTGCTGACGGCGTTAATCGCTTGGCAGTGGCTGAACGAACCGATCTCTGCGATGCGCTGGGCGGGAATCGGCGTCATCATCGTCGGTGTTTGGCTAGTATCGCGTTCTTGATTTAGGGCGGGAGTGTTGCGTGGAAAAGCTACCGTTCACCAAGCCTAGCATCGATCAACACACCATCGACGCGGTGGTCGAAGTGCTGAAGTCCGGTTGGCTGGCGAGCGGCCCCAACGTGCAGCGTTTCGAAGCAGCGTTGTCGGAGCATGTCGGCGGTCGACCGGTGCGGGTGATGACGTCGGCCACTGCAGCGTTAGAGATCGCGCTCGCCATCGCCGGCGTTGGACCGGGAGACGAGGTGATCACGACGCCGATGAGTTGGTGTTCGACCTCGAACGTCATTCTTCGTCTCGGTGCACGACCGATTTTCGTCGACGTCGATCTGGATACCCGCAACATCGATCTCGATGCGATCGAGTCACGCATCGGCCCGCGGACGCGCGCGATTTTGCCGGTACATTTCTCGGGGCTGTCGGTCGACCTCGATCGACTCTACGAAATCGCGCACCGGCGTGGTCTGCGGGTCGTCGAGGACGCTGCGCATGCGATAGGCTCTGCGTGGCGTAATCGACGGATCGGCGCGACGGGCGATCTCGTCTGCTTCAGCTTTCACCCTAATAAAAACATCACGTCCGGTGAGGGCGGGGCGATCGTCTGCAACGATGCAGCCGAGGCAAAACTCGTCGAGCTGCATCGCTTTAACGGTGTCGAGCGCATCGGCGCGGACGGTACCGAGGTTCATTTTCCGGGTATGAAGGCGAACCTGTCCGACATCGCTGCGGCAATCGGTCTGGGGCAATTACGCCGACTCGACGAATTCAATCGTCGTCGTCGAGAGCTCGCAAACCTCTATTTTGAACGTTGGCCGAAAGATTCGCCGCTACGCCTGCCGGCACGCGGTGACGACGGACATAGCTGGCACATGTTTGCGCCGCTGTTGCCGGTGAAAACGATGCGCTTCGACCGCGCAGAGTTCATACGTCGTATGGCCGAGCGTGGTGTGGCAGTCGGCGTCCACTACCGGGCCATCCATTTATTTGCGGCCTACCGTCGCCTCGGTTTCGAAGAGGGCGACTTCCCGATCGCCGAGCGCATCGGACGCGAAACGATCACGTTGCCGTTATTTCCGTCGATGGAAAATACCGACATCGATCGCGTGATTCAGGCCGTGCACGCGGTTTTGCAGGAGAGTGGCGCATGACGCCCGATATCTCGGTCGTGATTCCGGTGTTCAACGAAGAGCAGGGCTTGCCTTTGTTGTGTGCGCGTTTGTTTCCGGCACTAGACGCGTTACGCAGGCCATATGAAATCATTTTCGTCGACGACGGCAGTCGTGACGGCTCTGCTGCTGCTCTGCGAAAAGCGCAGGCTGCGCGCCCCGATGTCGTGCGCGTGTTGTTGTTGCGGTTCAACGTCGGCCAGCATCTCGCGATCCTCGCGGCGTTCGAACGCAGTCGCGGTCGCCATGTCGTGACGCTTGACGCCGATTTACAGAATCCGCCCGAAGAAATCGCGCGTGTCGTTGCGGAAATGGATGCAGGATACGACTACGTCGGCACCGTTCGTCAGCTACGACAGGACGTTTGGTGGCGACGCGCAGCCTCGGCTCTGATCAACGGTATTCGGGATCGCATCACCGATATTCGCATCACCGATCAAGGCTGCATGTTGCGTGGTTATGGCCGTAACGTCGTCGATGCGGTCAACGCCTGTGAAGAAGTCAGCACTTTCGTGCCGGCGTTGGCCTACGGCTTCGCCTCGCGCCGCACGGAGATTCCGGTAGCGCACGAGGAGCGCGCGGTCGGTGAAACGAAATATTCTTTGTATCGGTTGATCCGACTCAACTTCGATTTGATGACCGGCTTTTCTTTGGTGCCGTTGCAGCTCGTGTCCTTGCTCGGCCTGCTGGTCTCGATCGCTTCGCTGGTATTCGTAGGTTATTTAGCGGTGCGACGCTTGTTACTCGGACCGGAGGCGGAGGGGCTGTTCACGCTATTCGGAATCATGACGTTCTTGCTCGGCGTCTTACTGTTCGGGCTCGGGATCGTCGGTGAATACATTGGGCGTATCTACCATCAAGTGCGCCGTCGACCGCGGTACGTGGTCGCCGAATCTTTGGGAGATCCCGCGCAGTGAAAGGCGGTCGCTGCGTCATATTCGCGTATTCCGAAGTCGGGGTGCGTTGCCTCAAGGTCTTGCAGTCGATGGGCGCAGAGATCGAACTCGTCGTTACGCACCGTGACGATCCGAACGAGCATCGATGGTACGGAAGCGTCGCCGAGACGGCTGCGGGCTTCGGAACCCCCGTGATCGAGCCGGATTCTGCTGCCGACCCTGCGTTGCTACAGCGTCTGCAGGCGCTACGACCCGATTTCATATTTTCTTTCTACTACCGGCACATGATCGGGACGCAATTGTTGGCGACGGCCCGCCGGGGGGCGCTCAACATGCACGGGTCTTTGCTGCCCAAATTTCGCGGCCGTGCGCCCGTCAATTGGGCGGTGGCGAAAGGAGCGACCGAAACCGGCGCGACGTTGCACTACATGGTCGAGAAACCCGATGCCGGTGAAATCGTCGGGCAGCAGGCCGTGCCGATACTCGCCGACGATAGCGCGCGCGAGGTGTTCGACAAGGTGGTCGTAGCTGCGGAAATCGTGCTTTGGACCGCGTGGCCGAAACTCTCCGCCGGCACGGCACCGCGTATCGCGCAAGATCTCACCGCCGGTAGTTACTTCGGGCGTCGCACGCCCGAGGACGGGCGCATCGATTGGCGGGCGAGCGCCAAAGAAATACACGATCTCGTGCGTGCTGTTGCACCACCGTACCCCGGTGCCTTCACTGACGTCGACGGCGTGCGTCTGTTCGTGCACCGAACCCAACGCCGACCGAGTGCGTCGCGAGCGACACCGCCTACCATCGCGTGTTTGCAGCGGCACGGTGACGAAGTGATCGTCCAGTGCGCAGATGGTCAGCAGTTGAGTGTGCTCGAAGGCAAGGTGGGCGACGAGACGATTGCGGCTTGGATGCGCCGGAGCGGGCTCGATCGCCTCGAGTTGCGGGGCTGAGCGCGGACCATGGCGCAACTCGCGCTCAAAATCGACGTCGACACTTTCGCCGGAACCCGCGACGGCGTGCCTGCGCTATGGCGAGTGCTCGAACGGGCGCAGGTTACGGCGACCTTTTTATTTTCGCTTGGTCCGGATCATACGGGGCGAGCGATTCGGCGCGTCTTTAGACCGGGGTTTCTCTCCAAGGTGCGCCGCACCAGCGTCGTTGCTAATTACGGCTTGCGAACCTTGCTCTATGGAACTTTGCTGCCGGGCCCACGTATCGCCGCGCGGTGTCGCGACGTGTTGCGCGAAACGCGACGTCGCGGCCATGAAGTCGGCGTTCACGTGCACGATCACGTGGAATGGCAGGACCGTGTAGCCACAGCCGATGAACGCTGGACGCGCCGCGAGTTCGTCCGTGCCTGTGAAATCTTCGAAGACGTGTTTCAAATTGCGCCGCGTGTTCACGGTGCTGCTGGTTGGCAGACGAACGTACACTTGCTGCGACTTGAGCGCGAGTTCGGATTCACGCACACCTCCGACACCCGCGGCTCATCGCCCTTCGTGCCTTTGATCGGCGACGAGAGCGCTGCAGGACCGGCGGTTCCGCAATGGCCGACGACCCTGCCGACGCTCGACGAGTTGGTCGGGCATCCGCAACTCGAGGGCCGTGATCCCGTCGATCACTTATTAGGGCTGACAGCCGGAGCAACGCTCAGTGATCACGTCTATACGCTGCATGCCGAGTTGGAAGGCGCGGCGTATCTCGATTCGTTCGCACGTTTGCTACGGGGTTGGCGCGAGCAGGGTTACGCGCTTGTGACGCTCGCGCAGCATGCAGCCGATACCGATGCTGCGAAGCTGCCGATCGCCCCGATCGTCGCGGGTGAGGTGCCGGGTCGGTCGGGAACGCTAGCCGTTCGAGGGGCGCAGTCGTCGTGACTTTGCTGCAGCGACATTTATTTCGCGGACTATTGGCTTCGTGGCTGTCCGTTACGGCGGTCTTGGTCGCGATCTTGGTGTTCTCGCAGTTGCCGATTACGCTGAATCGCGCCGCTTTGCACGAGATTCAACCGGGCATTCTCGCCAAGTTCGTTTTTTGGGTGTCCGTTGCTAACTTGCCAGCCGTATTACCAGTGACGGTTCTGCTTGCTACCGTGCTCGCGTATGGCCGATTCGGAAGCGACGGCGAGTTGTCGGCGATGCGCACGAGTGGTTGCGCGCCGACATTTCTGTTGGTGCCTATTCTTTGGCTAGCAGTGCCGGTGATGGCGCTACAAGCATTCATTGCGTTGTATTTCGCGCCGCAGAGTTTGTGTAATGCCGCCATGGAGCGCGGCATGGCGGCACGCACGGCCGCACTCGCGCCGATCGCTGCCGGAAAATTCCAATCTTATGGGCCGGGCGTGGTGTTGTTCGTCGAATCGGTATCGTCCGACGGTCGATTACAAAACGTGTTCATCAAGCGTGATGCGGCAGAAGCGGTCGAGGTGATCGTCGCCGCGCGCGGCACGGTGCAGCCTCGCCCGTCGGACAACGTGATTCGTATTTCTTTGGACGCCGGTAAAAGGTACGAGGGAGTTCCGGGCAGCGCCGCCTACCGATTGGTCAGTTTCGGCAATTACGAGGCGAACTTGCCGTTGCCGGTCATTCAGTCGAGTTGTAATCGTGCGGATGCGCGACCGTCGGTGGAATTATTTACCTCGGACGACCCGAAGTGGCGTGCCGAGTTCAATAATCGACTCGCGTTACCATTGATGGTGTTGATCTTGGCCTTGTTAGCGTTGTCGCTCTCGACGACCAAGCCCCGCGAGGGTCCGTACGCCCGGTTGCCGTTCGCGTTGTTGGTATTTTTCGTTTACTCGTTCGCCAGCATTGGTTTGACGACGTATTCCGGGCGGCAACCCACCACCGGGCCGATCGCATTTTGGTCACTGCACGTCGGCGTGACGATGCTGGGGCTCTTTTGGTTGTGGCGCGCGCAGCTTCACGGCGGCGCTCGCTGAACCCGTCAACCGGCGACGAAGAAGCCTATGATGATGGCCGAGAACAACAAGACCACGACCATGACCCCGAGATCTTCGCGACGGCTCGACCGCCGAATTTGAGCCGCATCCTCACGTTCGACTTTCACGGTCGCCTGAGATTGCTGTCCGGCAACCCTGCTGCGGTTGCGGCGGCGGGCACGCGAGATGGCGCTTTGGACGACTGTTTGGATGATCATCGCAACGTTCCTTGTGTGATCAAACGGCAACCAAATCATACCTCAGAACGGACAGCTCCGTCAGCCGATGGGCTAGGTTTGGGCGTGAAGGCTTGGCACGGCCGCCCGTCGGAACGCAAAACCTCGATGCTGGGCAGCGCCCGACTTTTAAACCCCAGCGCCTCGCAGGCATAGGGCATCGACGGTTCCCAAGTGACCCGAAAGAATCGACAGTTGTAGCACTGCGGC
>RGUL01000032.1 GCA_010027845.1 Gammaproteobacteria bacterium | reverse complement strand
ACGATTTTCGAAAATCGTTTCGATGATGGTGCCGACGCCGTCGGCGACCGTGTTGAGCGCGGCGAACTGTGCCTGCATGTCGGTGGGAAACGCCGGATACGGCGCCGTGCGCACGTCGACCGACTTCGGCCTACGACCGCGCATATCGACTTCGATCGTGTCGCTGCCGACCCCGAGTGTCGCGCCCGCATCGCGCAATTTCGCGAGCACCGCATCGAGATGCTCGGGGCGTGTGTGACGCAGCACCACGTGTCCGCGCGTGATCGCGCCGGCGAGTAGGTAAGTGCCCGCTTCGATGCGATCGGGCAGCACGTCGTATTGCGTGCCGTGCAACTTCTCGACGCCGTCGATGATGATGGTGTCGGTGCCAGCGCCGCGCACTCGCGCGCCCATCGCATTCAAAAAATTCGCGAGGTCGACGACTTCCGGTTCGCGCGCCGCATTCTCGAGCACCGTCTGACCGTCGGCGAGCGCGGCGGCCATCATCAAATTTTCGGTGCCCGTGACCGTCACCGTGTCGAGCACGAGTCGAGCGCCGCGCAGCCGCGAGGCGCGCGCGCGGATGTAACCGTTCTCGATCGCGATATCGGCGCCCATCGCCTGCAAGCCCGCGACGTGAATGTTGACCGGGCGCGCACCGATCGCGCAGCCGCCAGGCAAAGAAACGTCGGCCTGACCGAAGCGCGCGACCAACGGACCGAGCACGAGGATCGAGGCGCGCATGGTGCGCACGAGTTCGTAGGGTGCAACGGCTTGCCGCAGCGTCGTCGCATCGACCTCGACGCGCATGCGCTCGTCGACCGTGACCGTCACGCCCATCCGACCGAGCAATTCGATCATGGTCGTGACGTCTTGCAGGTGCGGCACGTTGCCGACCGCAACCGGCTCGGAAGCCAATAAAGTCGCCGCCAGAATCGGCAGTGAGGCGTTCTTCGCCCCCGAGATGCGCACTTCGCCCGCGAGCGGTGTGCCACCCTGAATTTGCAGTCGATCCATCAGCGCACCCCGCCGCCGACTTCCTCGGGGGTCAAGGCCTCGATCGACAACGCGTGGATTTCGCGGCCGACGAGTGCACCTAGTGCGGCGTAAATCATTTGGTGGCGCGCGATGCTGCGCTTGCCGGTGAACTGCGCGGCGACCACGCGTGCTTCGAAATGCGTCTGATCGTCCGAGCGCACCAACACCTCGGCGCCGGGCAAAGCGGCGGAAATCAGCGCCGCGACCTTATCGGGATGCATGGTTTGGAATCCTCATGCGGGTATGATGCCACTCCATGACGAAACCTGCGCATCGGGACGAGGCCGCTTTGATCGCCGCCGGTCGTCGCGCCCTCGCCGTCGAAATCGAAGGCTTGCAAGCGGTCGGTGCACGCATCGACGCGAGTTTCGCAGCCGCCTGCCGCATCGCGCTCGCGTGTCGCGGTCGCATCGTCGTCACCGGCATGGGCAAATCGGGCCACGTCGCGAGCAAGATCGCCGCGACCCTCGCGAGCACCGGCTCGCCGGCGTTCTTTTTGCACCCCGCCGAAGCGAGCCACGGCGACATGGGCATGATCACGCGCGACGACGTGCTGCTCGCGCTGTCGAACTCCGGTGAAACACCCGAGGTGGTCACGTTGCTGCCACCGGTCACCCGACTCGGCGTGCCGCTGATTGCGATGACCGGCAATCCCGCCTCGACGCTCGCGCGCAACGCGCAAGTACACCTCGACGTGACCGTGCCCACCGAAGCCTGCCCGCTCAATCTCGCGCCGACCGCGAGCACCACGGCGACGCTCGCGATGGGTGATGCACTCGCGGTCGCGCTGCTCGAGGCGCGCGGTTTCACCGCCGAAGATTTCGCGCGTTCGCATCCGGGCGGCGCACTCGGTCGGCGCTTGTTGTTGCGCGTCGAAGACGTGATGAGTCGCGATGCGGCGGTGCCCTGCGTCGCGCCTGAAACGACGCTCGCCGATGGTCTGCTCGAAATGTCGCGCAAAGGTCTCGGCATGACCGTGATCGCCGACGCTGCGGGTTTCGTGGTCGGCATCTACACCGACGGCGACTTACGTCGCTCGCTCGATCGCCGGCTCGACTTGCACACCGCGATGATGCGCGACGTCATGACCCACCCGTGCAAATCGATCGGCGCGCGCGAACTTGCAGCGGAAGCTGTTTTGTTGATGGAGCGCCACCGCATCACCGCACTGCCCGTGGTCGACGAATCCGGTCGCTTGGTCGGCGCGCTCAATGTTCACGATCTGTTGCGCGCCGGGGTGATGTGAGTCGAACGCCGCAGGCATCGCTCGTATTCCTAGCACTCGCGTGCGTGGCGCTCGCGGCCTGCTCCGATCGCGGCAATCTTGCCGCCAACTCCGAATCCGACTCGCAGTTGATCGATCGCGGCTACACCGCCCGCGACGCCGAATTCATCGAGACCGATGCCGCAGGTCGAACGCGCTATCGACTGCGCGCACGGCAAGCACATCAAGATGCCGCGACGCGCGCCGTGCAACTGCAAGGCGTCGACATGGAAGTTCGGCCCGCCGACGGCGCGCCATGGCAGGTGCGCGCAGAACGCGGTCACATGCCACCCGCCGCGCGACGCCTAGACCTCACCGGCGACGTACGTCTCGAATCGAATGTCGGTGCCGAGGCGCTGCAATTGCGCACCGCAACGTTGCAGTACGACATCGACGCGGCGCGCGTGCGCGCGCCCGGCGCCGTCACGATCCGCACGCGCAACGGCGAACTTTCGGCACATGCGGTGAACGTCGATATCAAGACCCGACGCGTCTCGCTAGAATCGAAAGTCCATGGTCTGTTCACGCCCTGATCGATCGCGACGCACGACATCCCGGCGCCTAGTGTTCGCGCTAGTCGCGGTGACCTCGGCGTCGTTCGGGCTCAGCGAATTGGCACGCGCGCAAAACGCGGCCGCTACGCCCGTGCCTGCGCCAGCACCTGCGGCGACCACCTCGCTGCGCGAGCGCGACATCACGCTCGATGCAGCCTCCTCCGAACTCGACTATCGCGGTAACGCCGTCACCTTCCGCGACGTCAACATCGCGCAAGGCAACATCAAAGTTTCTGCCG
Source organism: Gammaproteobacteria bacterium (assembly GCA_010027845.1). Classification (GTDB taxonomy): domain Bacteria; phylum Pseudomonadota; class Gammaproteobacteria; order Steroidobacterales; family Steroidobacteraceae; genus UBA964. The sequence continues at coordinate 21,996 of RGUL01000032.1, read as the reverse complement.
AGCGCGCAGCGGCGACCGGACTCGAATTCGAGAACGCGACCTGGGAATTCACCGGTCGGGTGCGCATCGAATTCGACGGGGGCGTGCTGCGGTCCGAGGCGGCGACGGTCGCCTTCGAACGCAATCGCATCACGCGCGCGACGATCCGCGGCCAGCAAGCCGAGTTCGAACAATCTTTGAAAGACCGCGCTGCCACGGCGCGCGGTCGTGCCGGCGAAATCGTCTACGACGTCGCCGCCGGCACGGTGGTGCTCGCAGGCGCCGCCTGGCTGAGCGACGGACGCAGTGAAATACGCGGCGAACAACTGGTGTACGACGTGCGCGAACGGCGCGTGCAGGCGGGCAAACCTGCCGGACGTGACGAGCGCGTACGCATCACGATACGACCGAAGGCCGACCCGCCGTGAACAACCTGCGCGCCGAACACCTCGCCAAACGCTACGGCGCCCGCCAGGTCGTCATCGACCTGTCGCTCGAATTACGCGCCGGCGAGATCGTCGGCCTACTCGGGCCGAACGGCGCCGGCAAAACGACCGCGTTCTACATGATCGTCGGTCTCGTACCGCCCGACGGCGGTCGAATTTTTCTCGACGATCTCGATCTCACCGACGCACCGATCCACCGTCGCGCGCGCGCCGGCATCGGCTATCTGCCGCAAGAGCCATCGGTGTTCCGTCGCCTGACCGTCGAGCAAAACATCATGGCGATCCTCGAGACCCGCCCGGGTCTCGATCGCGCCGCACGCGAATCCCGCCGCGAAGCATTGCTCGCCGATTTACGCATCGAACACGTGCGGCGCACGCCGGGACTTGCGTTGTCGGGTGGCGAGCGACGACGCGTCGAAATCGCGCGTGCACTCGCCGCCGAGCCCCGCTTCATGCTGCTCGACGAGCCGTTCGCCGGGGTCGATCCAATCTCGGTACTCGACATCCAACGCATCATCAGCGAGCTCGCGCGGCGCGGCATCGGCATCCTCATCACGGACCACAACGTGCGCGAGACGCTACAGGTCTGCAGCCGCTCGTACATCATCGGCGACGGCACCGTCATCGCCGCGGGTTCTGCGCAGGAAATCCTTGCCAATCCGCGCGTGCGTGAGGTGTACTTGGGCGAGTCGTTCCGGCTGTAACGGTTAAGCGCAGCGGCTCCCGCGCCGGCGAGGATCGCGATGTTCAAACAATCCCTTCAGCTCAAGCTCGGTCAGAGTCTGACCATGACGCCGCAGCTGCAGCAGGCCATACGCCTGCTGCAAATGCCGACCGCCGAGTTGCAAGCGCACATCGCCGAACTGCTCGACACCAACGTGATGCTCGAGCAGGAGGAACCCGAGGAAGAAGAACTCGCGGTACCGTTCGCAGAACTCGATCCGCGCACCACGCAAGCCGAAGAGCCGAGCACTCCGGAAGTCGAAATCATCGACGAGCCGTGGGCCGATCGTGTCGGCACCAGCAGCGACGGCGCCGGTGCCGGCAGCAGTGGCGACGATGACGAGCGTCAAAACGAAGTTGCCGATTTGCGCGGTGAAAATCTGCGCGACCACCTGCTCGCCCAACTCGAACTCGCGGGCTTGTCGACGGACGATCTCGCCACCGCCACGACCATCGTCGATGCGCTCAACGACGACGGATATCTCACCGAGACGCTGACCGAGATCGCCGCTTCGTTGGCGCCCGAGATCGAACGCGACGAAGAGGAAATCGAGCGCGTGTTGATGTTGGTGCAAATGTTGGAGCCCGCCGGCATCGCCGCGCGCAGCGTGACCGAGTGTCTGTTGCTGCAACTCGATCAACTCGAAGCGGACACGCCCGGACTCGATCTCGCACGTCGCATCGTCGAACGGCACTTGGAATTGCTCGCGCTGCGCGATCTCACACCGCTTTCCAAAGCGGTTGGCGCCGACGGCGAAGAACTCGCCGCCGCGGTCGCTCTGGTGCGTGCCTGCCACCCGCGACCGGGCTCGGTGGTCAACTCTTCGACCCCCGAATACATCGTCCCCGACGTGTTCGTGCGTCGCACCGAACGCGGCTGGGCGGTCGAACTAAACCCCGGCACGCTACCGCGCTTGCGCATCAACCAAGGCTATGCGGGCGCGCTCGGCCGCAACTCCGGTCACACCACCTTGACCACGCAATTGCAGGAAGCGCGTTGGTTGTTAAAGAGCCTCGAGATCCGTAACGAAACGCTGCTGAAGGTCGCCAAAGCGATCGTCGAGCGCCAGACAGACTTCCTCGAGCAAGGTGAAGAGCACATGCGGCCGATGATCCTCAAGGACATCGCCGCGGCGATCGCGATGCACGAATCGACCATCTCGCGGGTGACCTCGGGAAAATACCTACACTCGCCCCGCGGCGTTTTCGAACTGCGATACTTCTTTTCGAGTCAGGTCGAAGGTGGCGACGGTCAAGGCACTTCTTCCACGGCCATACGCGCGAAGATTCGCAAACTGGTGCGCGAGGAAGATGCTGCGAACCCGCTGTCCGACAGCCGGCTCGCCGAACTGCTCTCCGCCGAGGGCATCCCGGTCGCGCGCCGCACGGTCGCAAAATATCGGGAATCCCTCGGCATCGAGTCGTCGGCCGAACGTAAACGAACGGGCTCGCGCTGAACGCGCCCATCTCGCAACGGGAGACACTGCATGAAGATGTCGATCACCGGACACCACGTCGAAGTCACCGACGCCCTGCGCGCCTACGTCGAAAAACGCATGACGCGGATCGTGCGTCACTTCGATCACCTCATCGATGCGCACTTCGTGCTGTCGGTGGAAAAGAAATTACGGCACAAAGCCGAAGCGACCCTCAAAACTCGCGGTAACGACATCCACGCCTCCGCCGAGGACGGCAACATGTACGCCGCGATCGACGCGCTTGCCGACAAACTCGACGGCTTGGTGCGCAAGCGCAAAGAAAAAGACACCGACCATCACGTGCAGGAGGGACGCAGCGCGCGTCATTGAGACCGCGCCGCGTAAGCCGCCATGCGCATCATCCTCGTCAGCGGGCTCTCCGGCGCCGGCAAGAGCGTCGTGTTGCACGCACTCGAGGACATGGGCTGCTACTGCGTCGATAACCTGCCGGCGTCGATGCTCGAGCCGTTCGTCGCCCACACCCTGCGCACCGGCGAGCGCGCTTATCAAAACACCGCGATCGCCATCGACGCACGCGACTCCGACCTGCTCGCCGCCAAAGTTCCCGAAACGCTAGAAGAATTACGGCGTAGCGGCTTGCGCTGCGAACTTTTGGTGGTGCTCGCGTCGGACGCCGAACTGCTGCGCCGCTTCGGCCAAACGAAACGCCGGCACCCGTTGATTCGCGAGGGCGTGTCACTACAAGAGGCGATCGGTCTCGAGCGCGAACTGCTCGATCCCGTGGTCCAAGCCGCCGACCTCGTCATCGACACCTCCGACATGGGGATGCATGCGCTCGGCGATCTCGTCGGCCAACGCATCGACCAGCGACGCGGCGAAGATCTGTCGGTGACGTTGGTGTCGTTCGGTTTCAAGTTCGGCATACCCGGCGACTGCGACTTCGTGCTCGATGCACGCATCCTGCCGAACCCGTATTGGGAATCCTCGCTGCGCGCACTCTCGGGCCGTGACGCTGCGGTGATCCGCTATTTGAACGAGCAGCCGCAAGTACAGAACGTCTTCGAAGAATACGCACGCTTCATCGGCACCCGCATCGACGAATATCGCAATGCGCGCCGTCGCTACCTCACGATCGGCATCGGCTGCACCGGCGGGCAACATCGCTCCGTCTACCTCGTCGAACGCCTGACCGCCCAACTCGCATCGCACTGCAGCGGCCTCGTCGCCCGCCACACCACACTCGCGAGCCGCGCGACATGACCGCCGGCAACAAAGAATTACGCCTCGGCGCACTGCGCGAGGCGCTCGCCTCGGGCACCCTGCGTCCGGCGCAACGCATGGTGGCGGCGATGCACCCGGCGGAAGTAGCCTCGATGCTCGAGTCGCTGCCACCGCGGCAACGCGAACTCGTTTGGGAGTTCGTCGACAAAGAAATCGAGGGTGACGTACTCGTCGAACTCAACGAGAACGTCCGCAACGAGTTGATCGAAGAGATGGAGACCGCCGAACTGGTGGCCGCCGCCGAGGGCATGGAACTCGACGATCTCGCCGACCTCGTCCGCGACCTTCCTGAGACGGTGACGCTGCAGGTGCTGCGCTCGATGGATCAGCGCGATCGCGAGCGACTGCGCAACGTGCTCGCCTGGCCCGACGATAGCGCAGGCGGTTTGATGAACACCGACACGGTGTCGGTGCGACCGGACGTGACACTCGAAGTCGTCCTACGCTATCTGCGCATGCGCGGCGACTTGCCACCGCGCACCGACAGCCTGTTCGTGGTCGATCGCGACGATCGATACCTCGGCACGATCGGTCTGACGCGCATCATCACGGGCGATCCGGACGATGCGGTCGGCGACAGCCTCGACACCGATGCGCCACGCATCGAGCCCGACACGGCCGCGCACGAAGTCGCGCAACTCTTCCAAGATCGCGACCTCGTTTCGGCGGCGGTGGTCGGTCGCGAGGGCAAACTGCTCGGTCGTATCACGGTCGATGACGTGGTCGACGTAATCCGCGAGGAAGCCGAGCACTCGGTGCTATCGATGGCCGGCCTGCAGGATGACGAAGATTTGTTCGCGGCGATCGTGCCATCGGCGCAACGCCGCATGCTGTGGCTCGGCATCAATCTGGTAACCGCCTTTCTCGCCGCCTCGGTCGTCAAATCTTTCGAGGGCACGATCGAAAAAGTCGCGGCACTCGCAGCCTTGATGCCGATCGTCGCCTCGATGGGTGGCATCGCCGGCACTCAAACGGTGACCCTGCTCATCCGCGGACTCGCGCTCGGTCAAGTGCAATGGGCGAACGCGCGCTGGCTGCTTTTCAAAGAAATCGCCGTCGCCGGTTTCAACGGCATCATCTGGGCGGTGGTCGTCGGTGCGGTAACGGTATTTTGGTTCGGGACTTGGAAGATCGCCGGCGTCATCGCCGCGGCGATGTTGATCAACCTACTCGCCGCTGCGATCGTCGGCGTGGTCGTGCCGCTGACGCTGCGGCGTTTCGCGATTGACCCCGCGCTCTCTGCGGGCGTGATCCTCACCACCTTCACCGACTGCATCGGCTTCGCGACGCTGCTCGGGCTCGGGGCGTGGTTCCTCACCTAGACGAGACGCCCCGACTGATAATCGGCGAGCGCTTGCTCGATCTCCTCGCGAGTGTTCATCACGAACGGGCCGTACTGCACCACCGGCTCACCGATCGGTGCTGCGGCGAGCAACACGAAACGAGTCTCGTTGGCGCCGTCGTCGGCCTGCACCACGAGTCGCGCGCCGTCACCGAAGATTCCAGCCTGTTTCGCACGCAGCTGCGAGCCTCCGGGACCGGCGGTCACTTGCAACGCGCCTTCGTATACGTACGCGAAAGCGGCGTGACGCGGCGGCAGCACGAACTCGAAACTGCGGCCCGCACGCAAACCGACGTCGAGAAACACGGGCTGCGTGCTAGTACCGTTAACCGGGCCGCGCAACGCGATACCCGTCTGCGACCACTCGCCCGCGATCACTTTGAGCGTCAACCCCGCGCCGTCGTCGAAGCGCGGGATGTCGGTGGCCGGAATATCACGATAGGCGGCGGGCTGCATTTTTTCGCGCGCCGGCAAGTTGAGCCACAACTGAAAGCCGCGCATCAAGCCGCTCTCCTGTTGCGGCATTTCGGAGTGGATGATGCCGCGCCCCGCCGTCATCCATTGCACGTCACCCGCACCTAGCAAGCCGACGTTGCCGAGGTGATCTTCGTGTCGCATGCGCCCGGCGAGCATATAAGTGACGGTCTCGAAGCCGCGATGCGGGTGCGCGGGAAAGCCGGCGATGTATTCGTCGGGTCGATCGCTGCCGAATTCGTCCAGCATCAAAAACGGATCGAGGCGCGCGAATTGCGATTGCCCGAGGCTGCGATGCAGCGTGACTCCCGCGCCGTCGGACGTACGCTGCGCGGTGATCACCCGCTGCAAAGATCTCGTCGTACTCATCACACCAAATCCTCGAAGTTTAAAAATCTCGCGACCTGCTCGCGCTGCACGAGCGTGTCGCGATAGCCCTGTGCGATCAACTCACGGGTGTAGGACGATTCGAACATCAGATAACTCGCGAGCAAGCCGCCCGCTGCACCGCGCGCACCGATCATGCCGAACAACGTTCGCAAACTGCGTGGTAAGGCCGCGAAGTGTCTTGCCGCGACCAGACGCGGATCTTCGCGCGGCACCAGGCGCAACGCTTCGACGCGACGCCACGGCGTACCGCCGCGACCGAGTTCGGCTGCGCGCGCACCCACCGCACCGCTCTCCAGCGCGCGATTCACGCGCGCGAGCACTTCGAGATCGGCGTCGACTTGATCACCGAACAAGGTGTCGAGCATGAAGCCGAACAATTGACCCGCACTCGGCGCCTCGTCCGTGCTCCCCCCGCCGGTGCCCGCGGCATCGGGTGCGCGTACGCCGACCACCAAAAGCCGATCGGCACCGAGGTGGATCGCCGGCGAGAGCGGCGTGAGCTGTCGCATCGCGCCGTCGCCGTAATGTTGGCGACCGAGACGCACCGCCGGAAACAAAAACGGAATCGCCGCGCTCGCCATGAGGTGATCGAGCGTCAGCCGCTCGCGCAGGCCAGTGCTGTGCGGGCCGTGCCAACCGTTCGCACGGTCGTCGTCGGTCTCGAAAAAAACGTGATGATCACCGCCGCCGTAACTAGTCGCAGCGAGCGCCAGCGCGTGCAACTGGCCGGTTTCGATGTTGTGGCGCACGCGATCCCAGTCGATGCGCTCACGCAGCAATTCACGCAGCGGCGTGTTGTCGAACAACGAGCGCGGCGCGCGGGCGAAGCGTCCGCCCGACAGTGCCGCCAACAACCAACGTCCACCGGCGCGCAGCATCGAGGCCGTATCGGCGCGCAGCACCTGCGACACGGTGAAGTTCGCCCACACTTGCTCGAGTCGGGCCACGCCGTCGCGCCACTCGTGCGCATGGCTCGCGAGCACCGCGGCGCACACCCCACCGGCCGAGGTGCCGACAATCACGTCGAACGGCAGCTCCGAGTCGCGACGCAGTTCGGCGAGTGCCTTGAGCACGCCGACTTGATAGGCCGCCCGTGCCCCGCCGCCCGTCAATACCAAGGCGATGCGACCCCGACGGCCGCCCTCGGCTGCCGGCCCACTGCTAGGCGGATGACTCATGCTGGAATGTTGCCGCGGGGGTGCATGCTGCGGGTTATCTTAACCCCACACCCGTCGCAGGCTCGCCACGCAGAGGTTCACCATGAGTTTTCCGCGCTCCATCCCGACCCTGTTCGCAACGCTCGTCGCCGTCGCGCTGACCTTCGCCGCCACCGCGCCCGCGCAGGCCGATGCACCGAAAGCCGGTGCGCCGGCGCCGGCCTTCCGCCTGCAAGACCAAAGCGGCAAATGGGTGACCCTCGAAGAGCAGCGCGGTAAGTGGCTAGTGCTGTATTTCTACCCGAAAGACAACACCCCCGGCTGCACCACACAAGCTTGCGGATTTCGCGACGATATCTTTGCGTTTCGCCGCGCCAACGCGACGATCCTCGGGGTGAGCGTGGACGACGTCGCCTCGCACAGCGCGTTCGCCAAAGAACACAGCCTGCCGTTTAGCGTGCTCGCCGACTCCGGCAAACAAATGTCCAAGACCTACGGCGTGTTGTATCGCGCTTTTGGTCTTTTCGAGATGGCGCACCGCGAGACTTTCATCATCGATCCACAGGGTCGCGTCGCCAAACATTATCCGGACGTCGACCCGAAGGGGCACTCGCAACTCGTGCTCGCCGATCTCAAAAAATTACAGGGTGGTTGACGGTTTCGTCGACGCGCGCTGTTGATGCATTAACCACAGGGGAGTTTCTCGATGAACGAACAACATACCCGCCGCGAATTCTTAGGTTCCGCAGGCGTCGCCAGTGCAGCAGGGATCGCGGGTGCCGCCGGCCTGCTCGGCCCTTCCGCAGTCGCTGCCGCAGTGGCGAGCGCAGGCCGCTCGACGTCCAAGAACGGCTGGGGCGCTGGGCTCGAAGGTCCGTACATCGACCTGCGCACCGGGCGCGGCAATCAACTCGCGTATGCGCGCATCCAAGGCGACCTCGACTTCGGCAAGCAAAAGTATTTTTGGTTCAAGGGTTACGGCATGGGCGTGCAGCCCAACAAGAAGATCGTCGATCTGATGGGCACCAGCGGCTTCGGTGCGATCCGGCTCGTACAGGGGCCGGACGGTGCGATCCGCCGCATGTGCCGCGAGGTGATCGTCTACACCGACCTCAAGACCGGTGAAGTGCTAGACGAATGGTTGAACCCCTACACCAACGAGAAAGTGAAGGCGGTGCACGTCGCAAACGACCCGTTCAATTATTTGATCGAGGACCACTTTCCGGCGCCGCCGAGCTTCGGGGGTCTCAACAAAGAGGCGCCACCGCGAATTCCGTTCGTGCTGCCTTGGAGCCAGCACGGGGCGATGGCGGAGATGGAAATCCACATCCATCTCGCCTACCCGAACGCGCTACAGCCGGATAAATGGCCGCGCGAGTCCTCGGGTCCGATCGTGCAAGCCTCTGAGTTCTTCGCCCACCACATCAAGATCGAAGATTTGCAGAATCCGAAGCTGACCTCGCTCGATTACAACGGCACTTGGAATCGCATCACGCCGTGGCTGCCTTGGATGCTGATGGGCCAGGCGCCGGGAGCGATCCAGTACAACTGCTTCATGGGCACCACAAAAGATCTCGAGCAGGTGTTGTCGCGCAACGTGCTCGACTACTGCCATAAGAACTACGCGAAATATTTCGATGCGCCGACCGAGTGGAGCGACGATCGCAGTCTCTCGAGTCTCGAGCACTACGCCAAAACGCAAAAACCCGCGCCGGTGAAGTGATTGAGCGGGGGCGCCGCTTTCAGGGCGCCCCTTTTTTACGCAACGCGCGCATCGCGGCATCCAAGCCTTCGAGCGTCAGCGAAAACATTCGACCACCGACGAGTTGCCGTGCGAGCTGCACGGAGGGCGTGTACTCCCAACGTTCGCGCGGCTCCGGGTTCAACCATACGAGTTGCGGAAAATGCGCCGTGATGCGCTGCATCCACACGGAACCAGCTTCGTCGTTCCAATGCTCGACGCTGCCGCCCGGTTGCACGATCTCGTAAGGGCTCATGGTCGCATCACCGACGAACACTACGCGATAGTCGGAATTGTAGGTGCGTAGCAACTGCAGCGTCGAGGTGCGCTCGGCGTGGCGTCGTCGATTGTCCTTCCACACGCTCTCGTAGATGAAGTTGTGGAAATAAAAATATTCGAGGTGTTTGAACTCGGCGCGCGCGGCTGAGAATAATTCCTCGCAAATACGCACGTGATCGTCCATCGAGCCGCCGACGTCGAGCAGCAATAAAACTTTGACGGCGTTACGCCGCTCGGGTACCAACTTGAGATCGAGCCAACCGGCGTTACGCGCCGTCGAGTCGATGGTGGCATCGAGATCGAGTTGATCGGCGGCACCCTCACGCGCGAACTTTCGTAACCGCCGCAACGCGAGCTTGAGATTGCGCGTACCGAGCTCCACTTCGCCGTCGAAATTGCGGTAAGAGCGCTGGTCCCACACTTTCATGGCGCGGCGCTGTCGCTGCCCTACGTCACCGATCCGCACCCCCTCAGGATTGTAGCCACCCGAACCGAACGGCGAGGTGCCGCCGGTGCCGATCCACTTATTACCGCCTTCATGGCGCTCTTTTTGCGCAGCGAGGCGATCGCGCAGCTTTTGCAAAAGCTCATCCCAACTGCCTTGAGATTGCACCTTACGGCGCTCTTCTTCGTCGAACAGTCGTTCCGCGGCGGCGCGCAGCCAATCGGCCGGCACCTCGGCGAGCAGCCGCTCGAAAAAACGTTCCGCGCCTTTGAAGTGCGCTGCGAACACGCGATCGAAGCGATCGAAGTGGCGTTCGTCTTTGACCAGCGACAAGCGTGCGAGGTGATAAAAATCGAGCGCCGAGCATTCGGCGACGCGCGCTTCCAGCGCTTCGTGCAAGGTCAAAAACTCCGGCAGGCTCACCGGCACTCCCGCATCCCGCAACTCGAAGAAGAAGCGGATCAACATGGGTCGAGCGTCCGATCAGCCGCGTCGCTCAACGCGATCGACGATCGAGGAACAACAACTGCTCGAACAAATGGACGTCTTGTTCGTTCTTGAGCAGCGCGCCGTAGAGCGGTGGGATCGATTTCTTCGGGTCGTCACTACGCAGCGCCTCGGGCGGCACGTCCTCGGCAAGCAGTAACTTCAGCCAGTCGAGTAATTCGGACGTCGAAGGCTTTTTACGCAAACCCGGCATTTCGCGCACGCGATAAAACGCGCCTAGTGCTTCGGCGAGCAGTTCACGCTTCAAATTCGGGTAATGCACGTCGACGATCTTCGCCATCGTCTCGGCATCGGGGAAGCGGATGTAATGGAAAAAACAGCGCCGCAGAAACGCGTCCGGCAATTCTTTTTCGTTGTTGCTGGTGATGATGATGAGCGGGCGGTGCCGAGCGCGCACGAGTTCGCGAGTCTCGTAGACGTAGAACTCCATACGATCGAGTTCGCGCAGCAGGTCGTTCGGGAATTCGATGTCGGCTTTGTCGATCTCGTCGATCAACAAGACGGGCGGCGCCTCCGATTCGAAGGCCTCCCACAATTTGCCGCGGACGATGTAATTGCGGATGTCTGCGACACGCGCCTCGCCCAGTTGCGAATCGCGCAAGCGAGACACCGCATCGTATTCGTAGAGGCCCTGCTGCGCCTTGCTGGTCGATTTCACGTGCCATTCGAACAGCGGTCGCTCGAGTGCGCCGGCGACTTCGAGCGCGAGTTGGGTCTTGCCCGTTCCCGGCTCACCTTTGATGAGGAGCGGTCGTCCGAGCGTGAGCGCGGCGTTGACGGCCATACCGAGATCGGCCGTCGCGACGTAGCGCTCCGTGCCGGTGAAACGCTGAGTGTCGTTGCGTGTCATCGCGCAGCCTCCGGGGTTGATGCCGTCGCCGACGACCCTTGCACGATCAAGCGATGCTTCGTCGGCCCGGGCAATAACGGCCGCGCGCGACCACTCGCCCAATCTTCGAACCCGGCGCGATAAAACGGCGAGAGCGGATGGCCGCTCTGTCCGCCCGGCACTTGCAGATAGCCCTCGGCTTCGCGACCCGGCGACACCGCAAAACGCTCGGACGCGCCGAAGCTCGGCGACACCACCCGCGGCATGTCGCGGTCGCCGGGCAACTCGACGGCCGGCATGTCGAAGTAACGGTGCAAGGGACCGAGTGCGGCCGACAACGGATGAGCGATCGCCATCGTGTTTTGCCGCCCCCAGGTGCAACGCTCGAGCGCACCGCAACGCGCGCTCAAATCTTTGGCGACCGCATCGGCCTGGGCCAACAACAACGCGCGCCAATTCGCATAGTCGCGAGTCAACAAGTGCGGCGGCTGTTCGCTGACCAGGCGCCACAGCGAACCTTCGAACATCGCGTTCGGTCGCGACCCGACGCCCGCGCCTAGCGCGCCGGTGAACATGTCCCATACGGCGGTCCGAGTGCGATCACGAAATTCACGCACGATGCGATAACTGACCGAGTCGACGGCCGCGCGTCCTTCCCACTTAGCAGCCAGACGCTTGAGTTCGGCGCGTTGTGGCGCATCGTGCAACGCGTCCTCGTCGAGCGTGGTGATCAACAATCTTTGCCAGCGCTCGAGAAACAGCGCGCGATCATCGAGTTGTATACCGAGCATGTCCGCCGGCGTCGCCGCATGCGTGAGCCCGAGCAAACCGTCGCGAATCTGCCGCTGCCGCGCACCGTTGTCGTAACCCATGCCGCTGGCCGACTGTTCACCACCGAGCACGCGCTCGAGTTCGCCGTCGACGTGGCGCGCATTCGCGCTCCAGATGCGGCCGACTTCCGGATCGACGATCGTCGGTGCTTCGTCGCGCGCTCGCCACTCGATGGGCGCCGGGGTCGAAGGCCCGCGTAATCCTTTGGGTATGCGACCGATGATGGCCCAAGCGATACGACCCGATGCATCACCGACGTTCAAATTTTGGTGCGGGATGCCGACGCGCGGCGCGAGCTCTAAGGCCGCATCGAGATCGCGCGCCTGCAACAAGCCGAGACTTTCGAAGTTCGTCGCACCGGGCTCCACCGCCAGCCAGCGCGCGAGCCAGCACGTCTGCGAAGCGCCCGCGCCGCTGCTGTCGATCACCACGCCCTCGGGTGAACGGCGTACCAAAAGTTCCACGGGTGCCCCGTGCGCGACACGCAGCGTTTCGCGTCGCACCTCGAACGTGCGCTCGCCGCTCGCGGCGACATAACGATCGCGCGCGAGATCACAGGCGTAGCCGTTCACGTCGGACCAATTACCGTAGCTATTGGTGAACGACCAGACGATGTGGCCGTTCGTGCCCGCCACCAACATCGGCACGCCGGGCAAAGTGACGCCGTTGAGTTCCAGTCGCTCGCCCGCGCCCTTCGGCTGCACGATCAAGCGCGCGCGATACCACACGGCCGGCACGCGCAAACCGAGATGCATGTCGCCGGCGACGAGCGCGGCGCCACTCGCCGTATGACGGCCCGCAACCGCCCAAGCATTGCTACCCACCAATTCGCGTTCCGGCACTCGCGCGCTCGCCGCCACCTTAGCGCTCGACGCGTTGCGCAAATCGAGCGCATCCGGCGCCGGTACCGGTGGTGCTTCGAAAGGAGTACCGCCGTTGGCGGCGCGCGCCTCCGCGAGGGTCGCAAAATTCGGCGCATCCCAATCACCGCTGCGCGGGAATAAAAATGCCGCGACGTTCGCGGCGCGACTCGCATCGGCTTCTTCTTTCGAAGCCGCGGTCGCCAAAGATTCGAGTCGTGCGACGATCTCGCGACGCGTGCGCTCGGCGTCGATGTCGTGGTGCTGCAGCTCCCACCACATCGAATGCACGACCAACACGGAATCTTCGGCCCGCCAGGGCTCGGGTGCGACCATCAACACCCCATATTCCCAAGGCCGCGCACGCAGCGCAGTAAGTCCGCGATTCACGCCGCGGGTGTACGCCTCGATCCACGCACGTTGCAGAGGCGTCGCATCGGCGAGCACTCGTTGCGCCACCGCACGAAAGCCGAACGGTCGCGCGGTACGGTCGAGCGGCAAAGCGCGCGCACCGACCAACGCCGACAACTCGCCCGCCGGCAAACGACGCGCCAAATCCATTTGGAAGAATCGATCTTGCGCGTGCAAAAACCCGAGCGCATACGCCACGTCGTCGAACGACTCACCGGTCAGTGTCGGCGCACCATCGGCGTCACGTTCGATCGTCACCGCCGCGACGGGACCACCGGCGCTAGCGGCGAGCGTGCCGTCGAGCGTGGGCAACGAGGCGCGCATGAACCAACTGCCGCCGAGTAGCACGAGTACGAGTACGGCGCCGATCAACCCCGCTGCCCATGCGAGAAATTTCTTCATCGATGGACCTGCAAGATCTGCATGGAGTTCGTGCCACCCTGCACGCCCGCGCGCTCACCTTTGGTGAGAATCACGTAATCGCCTTCGTCGACGAGTTGCAAATCGAGCAGCATGCCGAACACGACGTCGAACAACGACCGCGTCTCACCGACACGCTCTTCGAACATCACCGGATACACGCCGCGATAGAGCGTGACGCGACGCCGCGTCGCCTCGTGGCGCGTGAAAGCATAAATTGGAATGTCCGAACGCAGTCGCGACATCCACAGGGTCGTCGAACCCGATTCGGTGAGTGCCACGATCGCCCGCACATGCATGTGGTTCGCGGCGTACATCACCGAGTGTGCGATCGCTTCGTCGGTGTGCGCGAAGGTGATCTCGGTGCGCTCGCGCGGTCGATGGTGCGAGGTGTGATAGGTCTCGGCGCCTTCGATAACTTCGGCCATTGCCGCGACCGCCTTGACCGGATATTTGCCTGCAGCGGTCTCCGCCGACAGCATCACGGCATCGGTGCCGTCCATCACCGCGTTCGCAACGTCGCTCACCTCAGCGCGGGTCGGCACCGGACTCGAAATCATCGACTCCATCATCTGCGTCGCCGTGATCACAACGCGATTGCGATGGCGTGTTTGGTGGATGATGGTTTTTTGTAGGCCGGTGAGCGCGGCATGACCCATCTCGACGCCGAGATCGCCGCGCGCGACCATCACGACGTCGGTCGCTTCGATAATGCCGGCCAGTTGCGCAACCGCCTCGTGCCGCTCGATCTTGGCGACGATGCGCGCATTCGAACCCGCGGCGCGCAACAACTCGCGCGCGAGACGAATGTCGTCCGCATCGCGCACGAACGAGAGCGCGACGTAGTCGAGTCCGTGTTGGGCTGCGAACCGGATGTCCTCGCGATCTTTGTCGGTGAGTGCGGGCGCGGAAATGCCGCCACCCTTACGATTAACACCCTTGCGATTCGACAGTTCGCCGCCGATCACGACGCGCGTCACGATGCGAGTGCCCTCGACGGCCGTGACCTCGAGCACGATGAGGCCGTCGTTGAGTAGCAGGGTGTCACCCGCGGCGACGTCCACTGTCAATTCTTTGTACGCGACCCCGACTGCGTCGATGGTGCCGGCGGCCGCATCGAGCGCAGTGTCGAGCGTGAAGGTCGCGCCTTCGACGAGCATCACTTTGCCATCGACGAAACTCTCGATACGAATTTTCGGACCGGAGAGATCGCCCAAGATGCCGACATATCGCCCGGCGCGCAGCGAGGCCTCGCGCAACAACTCGATACGCCGCAAGTGATCCGCTGGCTTACCGTGCGAAAAATTGATGCGCGCGACGTCCAACCCGGCGCGACACATCTCGAACAAGACGTCGACGTCGTCGGTCGCCGGACCTAGCGTGGCGACAATCTTAGTTCTGCGTAGCATGCGTACCTCGTTAGAAGCCCGCGGCACGCTCCTCGAGTACCGCGACCGCCGGCAACGTCCGGCCTTCGACGAACTCGAGGAAGGCACCGCCGCCCGGCGAGCGTGTCGCCGCCGCCAGCCAAAGAAAAGGCGCGACTCGCAGCGATCGCCTCAGCGAGCGTGCGCGTGCCACCACCGAAAGCATCGAACTCGAACACACCCACCGGCCCGTTCCACAAAATTGTGCCGGCGGCGCCGAGTTTCGCGGCCAGCGCCTGCGCCGATCGTGGGCCGATGTCGAGGATCAGATCGTCCGCCGCCACTTCGTCCACGCTGCAAGTGCGCGGCTCCGCCGTCGCGGCGAATTCTTTGGCCACCACCACGTCGGTCGGCAGCGGAATTTCCGCGCCGCGTGCGGCAGCGCGTGCGAGCAGTTCGCGCGCCATGCCCAGCATGTCGGGCTCGTGCAGCGATTTACCGACCGGCTTACCGGTCGCGGCGAGAAACGTGTTGGCGATCCCACCACCGACGATCAATTGATCGACCTTGCCGAGCAAGGCTTCCAGCACCGTGAGCTTGGTCGACACTTTAGAACCCGCGACGATCGCGACCATCGGACGCGCGGGAGTGGCGAGCGCGCGCTCGAGCGCCTCGAGTTCGGCCGTCAGCAACGGTCCGGCGCAGGCCACTTTCGCAAACCGTGCCACGCCGTGCGTGCTCGCCTCGGCGCGATGCGCCGTGCCAAACGCATCCATCACGAACACGTCGCAGAGCGCGGCCATGCGCTTCGCCAAAGATTCGTCGTTTTTTTTCTCGCCGACGTTGAAGCGCACGTTTTCGCACAGCACGATCTCGCCCGGTGCGCAATCGACGCCCTGTAACCAATCGCGTCGCAGCGGCACCGTTCGACCGAGCAACTCGGATAAGCGCGTCGCGACCGGTGCGAGCGAGTCGGCGTCGGAGAACACGCCTTCTTTGGGGCGTCCGAGATGCGAGAGCACGATCACCGCTGCACCCTGAGCGAGTGCGGCGTGCAAGGTCGGCAGCGCCGCGCGGATGCGTGCATCACTCGCCACCGCACCGTCCTGCAGCGGCACGTTCAAATCTTCACGGATCATGACCCGCTTGCCGCGCAGGTCGAGATCCGTCATCCGCCGCGGCTTCATGCGTTCAGCGCGCCTTAGACCACGCAACCGTGGTGTCGAGCATGCGATTCGAAAATCCCCACTCGTTGTCGTACCACGAGCAAACTTTGACCAGCGTGCCTTCGATGACCTTGGTCATGGTGCCGTCGAAGGTCGAAGAATGCGGATCGTGGTTGTAGTCGATCGAAACCAAAGGCTCCTCGGTGTATGCGAGCACGCCTTTGAGCGGGCCTGCGGCGGCGGCCTTCATCATCGCGTTGATCTCGGCCACCGAGGTCGCACGCGCTGCCGTGAAGGTGAGATCGACGAGCGAGACGTTGATGGTCGGCACGCGCACCGCGAAGCCATCGAACTTGCCCTTGAGCGCCGGCAACACGAGACCGACTGCGGCCGCCGCACCCGTCTTGGTCGGAATCATCGACATCGTCGCCGAGCGCGCGCGACGCAGATCGGAGTGATACACGTCGGTGAGCACTTGATCGTTGGTGTAGGCGTGCACCGTCGTCATCAAGCCGCTCACGATACCGACGTGGTCGTGCAAAATTTTCGCGACCGGTGCAAGGCAATTGGTGGTGCACGATGCATTCGAGATCACCGTGTGCGCCGCGCGCAGCACGTCGTGATTCACGCCGTAAACGACCGTCGCATCGACGTCGTCGCCACCCGGCGCCGAGATCACGACTCTCTTGGCGCCACCGGCCAAATGCGATGCCGCTTTCGCTTTGCTCGTGAACAAGCCGGTGCATTCGAGCACGTACTCGACGCCGAGTTCGCCCCACGGCAACTTCGCCGGATCACGCTGCGCGAGCACGCGGATGCGATCGCCGTTGACCACCATCGAATCGCCATCGACATGCACTTCACCGGGGAATCGACCGTGCGCCGTGTCGAAACGCGTCAAGTGGGCGTTGGTCGCCGCATCACCCAAATCGTTGATGGCGACGACTTGGATCTCACCGTTACGCTTCGACTCGTACAGCGCGCGCAGCACGTTCCTGCCGATGCGACCGTATCCGTTGATGCCCACCTTGATTGCCATGTTGGTTGTTCTCCGACCGATATGCCGATTAACCCAAAGAATTCATCACTCGAGCGCCGCACGCAGCTGCGCGGCGGTGAGCCCGAAGTGCGCGTAGAGATCGGCGGCCTTGCCCGACGCGCCGTAGCGATCGATACCGAGCACCCGACCGTCGCTGCCAACGTATTTCCACCAACCGAGCGTCGCGCCCGCTTCGATCGCGACGCGTTTCGTCACCGCGCGCGGCAACACGGCTTCGCGCCAAGCCGGGTCTTGCGCGTCGAACACTTCGGCACACGGCATCGACACGAGTCGCACTCGGCCGCCGGCGGCATTCGCGGCGCGCACCGCGTCGGCGGCGATCGCCACTTCGGAGCCGGTCGCGATGACGATCGCAGCGGGCGCACCGCCCGGCGGATCGATCAACACGTAGCCCCCGCAAGCGATCGCGGCGAGTTGCGCAGCGTCGCGCGTTTGTTGCGGCAGCGCCTGGCGAGTCAACACCAAAGATGTCGGCCCGGCATTGCGCTCGACCGCAGCGAGCCATGCGACCGACGTTTCGGTCGCATCGCAGGGCCGCCAAACGTCGAGATTCGGCATCGCACGTAACGAGGCAAGATGTTCGATCGGTTGATGCGTCGGGCCGTCTTCGCCGAGACCGATCGAATCGTGGGTGTACACGAGCACGACGCGCTGCTGCATCAAGGCCGCGAGTCGCACCGCGTTACGCGCGTAATCCGAGAACACCAAGAACGTACCCGCATACGGCACGAAACCACCGTGCAGTGCGAGGCCGTTCATCATCGCGGTCATCGCGAACTCGCGTACGCCGTAATAGATGTAGTTGCCGGTCGCATCGTCGGGCGTCACCGCCTTAGAATCTTTGCGGAACGTGTTCACCGAACCGGTGAGATCGGCCGAACCACCGACAAGCTCGGCCATGCCATGGCCGATCGCGTTCAACACCACCTGCGACGATGCGCGCGTCGCCTGCGGTGCGGCGACACCGGCCGCTGCGGCGAATGCCGCATCGCGCAACGCGGGCCATTCAGCCGGCAACTCACCGCGCATGCGACGCTCGAACTCCGCTGCGAGCTGTGGAAATTCTTTGCGGTATTTGTTGAAGCGCCGCTTCCAGGCTTTCTCGGCGCGGATGCCGCGCGCATGTTGATCCCAGGCCGCGCGCACGTCGGCAGGAATTTCGAACGGCGCATACTCCCAACCGAGCGCTTTGCGCGTGGCGGCGATTTCATCGGCACCGAGCGGCTCACCGTGCGTCGACTTCGAGCCTTGCTTATTGGGCGCGCCCCAGCCGATCACGGTGCGCGTGCACACCAACGTCGGCTGCTTGCGATTGGCGCGTGCTTTTTTGAGTGCTCTGGCGACCGCCTCAGCGTCGTGGCCATCGATATCTTTGATGACCTGCCAACCGTAAGCCGCGAAGCGCTTGGCGGTGTCGTCGGCCATCCAACCTTTGACGTTGCCGTCGATCGAAATGCCGTTGTCGTCATATACGCAAATCAGTTTGCCGAGGCCGAGCGTGCCGGCGAGCGATGCGGCCTCGTGCGAAATCCCTTCCATCATGCAGCCGTCGCCGAGGAACACCCAGGTGTGGTGATCGACGACGTCGTGACCGGGACGGTTGTAGGTCGCGCCGAGCATGCGTTCGGCGAGCGCCATGCCGACGGCGGTCGCCAAACCTTGGCCGAGCGGCCCGGTCGTGGTCTCGATGCCGAGCGCCGGTTCGTGCTCGGGATGACCGGCAGTGTGCGAGCCGAGCTGACGGAATTTCTTGAGATCGTCGATCGAGAGCGGGTAGCCGCAGAGGTGCAACACCGAATACAGCAGCATCGAGGCATGGCCGTTCGACAGCACGAATCGGTCGCGATCGACCCAGCGCGGGTTGGCCGGATTGTGCTTAAGCAGTTCGCGCCACAGCACTTCGGCGATGTCCGCCATGCCCATCGGCGCACCGGGGTGGCCCGAGGCGGCCTGCTGCACCGCGTCCATGGAGAGCGCCCGAATGGCGTTGGCGAGGCGGCGGCGGTCGGTCATGCGGCGGTCCGGCGAAAGTAGCGGGTAGCCCGATATTGTATACTCTCGGACCTTTCCCGGGAGCATCGCGCGCGCATGTCGAATAGTTTCGTCTTCACCTCCGAGTCGGTTTCCGAAGGTCATCCTGACAAGGTCGCGGACCAAGTGTCCGATGCCGTGCTCGATGCGATCCTGTCCCAAGATAAACGCGGCCGCGTCGCCTGCGAAACCTTGGTCAAGACCGGCGTGGTGATCGTCGCGGGCGAAGTGACCACCGACGCCGTGATCGATGTCGAGGGCCTCGTGCGCCGCACCGTGCTCGACATCGGCTACAACTCCTCGGAGATGGGCTTCGACGGCGCCTCGTGTGGCGTGCTGAACATCATCGGCAAGCAATCGCCCGACATCGCGCAAGGCGTCGACCGCAAAGACCCACGCAAACAGGGTGCGGGCGACCAAGGTTTGATGTTCGGCTACGCGACCAACGAAACCGACGTGCTGATGCCCGCTGCGATCACGCTCTCGCACCGACTCGTCGAGCGTCAGGCGAAAGTTCGCAAGCAAGGCAAACTCGCGTGGCTACGGCCGGATGCCAAGAGCCAAGTCACGCTGCGCTATGAAAACGACAAGCCGGTCGCGATCGACGCGGTCGTGCTCTCGACCCAACACTCCGACGACATCTCCACCTCGCGCTTGCGCGAAGCGGTGATGGAAGAAATTTTGAAGCCGGTGTTGCCGAAAAAGTGGCTACACAAAGGTACGAAGTTTCACATCAATCCGACCGGTCGGTTCGTGATCGGTGGCCCGGTGGGCGATTGCGGTCTGACGGGCCGCAAGATCATCGTCGACACCTACGGCGGCTTCGCGCGCCACGGTGGCGGCGCGTTCTCGGGCAAGGACCCCTCCAAGGTCGATCGCTCGGCCGCCTATGCCGCGCGCTACGTCGCCAAGAACGTTGTCGCAGCCGGTCTCGCCGATCGCTGCGAAGTTCAAGTTTCCTACGCCATCGGTGTCGCCGAGCCGACCTCAATCATGGTCGAGACGTTCGGCACCGGCAAACTCTCGCGCGACAAACTCACAGCGCTGGTGCGTAAGCATTTCGATTTAACGCCGTACGGTTTGCGTCAAATGTTGAACCTCGCGCGTCCGATCTATCAAAAGACGGCGGCGTACGGCCACTTCGGTCGCGAGGATGCAGAATTCAGCTGGGAGCGCACCGACAAAGCGAGGGCGCTGGCCGCCGACGCGCGCTGACGTTTCAAACCGATTTTGCGAGGGGCGCTGCAGCATCGAGAAGGCGATGCCAGGCTCGCGAGGTCGGATTCCATCAACGGCGCCCGTTAACCACTTCACGAAGTAATTAACGGAGCCCAAAGATGAACGCAGTCATTCAACCCGACCCGAAGCGCGACTTTCACGTCGCCGACTTGTCGCTCGCCGATTGGGGGCGCAAAGAAATCCGTATAGCCGAGACGGAAATGCCCGGCTTGATGGCGATCCGCGAAGAATTCGCGCCCACGCAGCCCCTGCGCGGTGCACGCATCACCGGTTCGCTGCACATGACGATCCAGACCGCGGTGTTGATCGAGACGCTGCAGGCACTCGGCGCGCAAGTGCGCTGGGCCTCCTGCAACATTTTCTCGACGCAGGATCACGCAGCGGCGGCGATCGCCGTGCGCGGCACACCGGTGTACGCCTACAAGGGTGAGTCGCTCAAAGAATATTGGGACTTCACGCATCGGATCTTCGAGTGGACCGATGGCGGCTACTCGAACATGATTCTCGACGATGGTGGCGATGCGACCTTGCTGTTGCATCTCGGCACCCGTGCCGAGACCGACGCCAGCGTGCTCGCCAACCCGACGAGCGAAGAAGAAGAATGCTTGTTCGCCTCGATCAAAGAAACGCTGGCGCGCGATGCGAAGTGGTATTCGACCCGCATCAAGCACATTCGCGGCGTCACCGAAGAGACGACGACCGGTGTGAAGCGTCTCTATCAAATGGCGAAAGACGGCGCGCTCGCCTTCCCCGCCATCAACGTCAACGACGCGGTCACGAAGTCCAAGTTCGACAACCTCTACGGCTGCCGTGAATCTTTGGTCGACGCCATCAAGCGCGCGACCGACGTGATGATCGCCGGCAAGGTTGCGGTCGTTTGCGGCTACGGCGACGTCGGCAAAGGCTCAGCGCAAGCGCTGCGCGCGCTCTCGGCGCAGGTTTGGATCACGGAAGTCGACCCGATCTGCGCGTTGCAGGCGGCGATGGAAGGTTATCGCGTCGTGACGATGGACGACGCCTGCGAGCAGGCGGACATCTTCGTCACCGCGACCGGCAACTTCCACGTCATCACCCACGACCACATGAAGCGCATGAAGGATCAGGCAATCGTGTGCAACATCGGCCACTTCGACAACGAAATCGATTGTGCGTCGCTGAAGCAGTACAAGTGGGAGAACATCAAGCCGCAGGTCGATCACATCATCTTCCCGGACGGTAAGCGCATTACGCTGCTCGCCGAAGGTCGGCTCGTGAACTTGGGTTGCGGTACCGGCCACCCGAGCTACGTCATGTCCTCGTCGTTCGCCAATCAGACGATCGCGCAGATCGAACTTTGGGCGAACCACGACAAATATCCGGTCGGCGTGTACGTATTGCCGAAGCATCTCGACGAAAAGGTCGCGCGTCTGCAATTGAAGAAGCTCGGTGCCAAGCTCACCGAACTGTCGGATCAACAAGCGACGTACATCGGTGTCGAGAAGCAAGGCCCGTACAAGCCGGACAGCTACCGCTACTGACCGCGGGCCTTGAGCGTCGTTCGTCTCGTGCAATTCACCGACACGCATCTGCATGCAGATGC
>RGUL01000031.1 GCA_010027845.1 Gammaproteobacteria bacterium | reverse complement strand
CAAAAATACGCTGCTCGTGATGTCCGAGGGTATCGCATCGACCGTGTACGTCGGACGCTTCGGATCGGTGGCCATGGCAATCTCCTGCTACGGAATCCGGTCCAACGATATCATCAAAAATCCATGAATCGCGAGGCTACGCATCGGCATTCGCCACTCGCTCGCACAGCGGACGAGGATCGTTGGATCGAACGCATTCGGCCCGGGCTCGGGACGCTGGTGCGAATCGGTATCGGGGGTCTGCCGCTCGTCGAAGCGGAACGCAGCATCGAGCGCGGCTTCGAGGCGATCGCGATGGCCCATCGGACGCTCGGATTCCACGACCCGGGGTCCGACCTATCCGTTCTGAATCGGTTGCCCGTGGGTCAGTCGCTGACCGTGGGGCACATGTTGAACGAGGTGCTGCGGATCGCGCAGGCACTCGCAGCCGAGACGGGTGGTGAGTTCGATGTCACCGTAGCGGATGCGCTCGTCGCCGAGGGATTGTTACCGCCGATCGAGCGACGGGTGGAGCCCGGTGCGAGTTGGCGTGACCTGCAATGGGATACCGACGGTACGGTTCGTTGGACGCGGGCCGGCTTGATCGATCTCGGTGGTATCGCCAAGGGTTATGCCATCGACCGCGCGGTCGTGGCGATGCACTTGCCGGCCGCGGCCTCATGGCGAGTGGAGGCGGGCGGGGATTTACGCGTCGGTGGGGTCGAGCCCGAACGCATCGTGCTCGCGGTGCCCGATCATCCGCTCGACACGCAACCTTGTATCGAATTGCAGAATGCGAGCCTCGCGAGCAGCGCGGTCGATCGCGAGCGACCGGTGCATCGTCGCGGCGTCGATCGGAGCCCGATTGACGAGGTCGGTTTTGCCGCGGTGGTCGCGCGCGAGTGCGTGATCGCCGATGCACTGACGAAAGTGGTGTTGGCCTGCGGTGCGAACGCCGATGCAGTGCTGCAGCGCTATGCGGCGACCGGCTATTTATACTCCGCCCGTTCCGGCTGGCGGACGTTGGGTGCGATTCGATCGGGAGCGATTCTTTGACTAGCGAACGTAAATCGATCACGCCGCGTGCGACCGGTGCTTTGCCCGTCGGTCGCCGCAACACGCTCTACGTCGTTTCGATCGGCACGCTCGCGACCGGAGTCATCTGGCTGGTGTTCCAATATTTCGTGCGGATCGTCGATCAATTCGGTTTCGAGAACCCGCATCCGCAACAACGCTTGTGGTTGATCGCGCACGCGGTGTTTTCTTTCGTGGCGGTGTGGATGTTCGGCGCGTTGTGGTCGGATCACATCGTGCGCGGCTGGCGCGCCAAACTGCGGCGCAAGAGTGGTGGCACGATGTTCGGTCTCGGCGCTTGGCTCACGCTCACCGGTTGTGCGCTGTACTACGTCGGCAGCGACTTTTGGCGGTCGCTCACGTCTTTTGCGCATTGGATCCCGGGTGTCGTAACGCTCGCGGTGTTTTTGATCCACTTCAGAAAAAAGGGCCGGGTGTTGCCACCCGGCCCCGAGTCGTCGACCAATCCTGGAAGGGATCAGAAGTTGTAGAGCAAACGCACGCCGAACGAGCGCGGTAGCGGCGGTGAGAAGCGCACCTCGTTCTTGTTCGGCGGCAACAAGAACGTGAACGCGTCGATGCCGAGCAGCGCTGCATTCATCGTGCTGTCGTCCGTCAAGTTTTTGCCGAAGAGTTCGAGCGTGACGTTCTTCGATCGCAGGCCGATGCTGGCGTTCAGGGTGTTTTGAGCGCCGACACGTAACACGTTGGTGAAGTCCGTGTACTTCTCGCCTTGATGCATCCAGTCCGCACGACCGAACCAATCGTAGTCGCCGTTGATTTTGTCACCGTACTCCGCGCCCAGCGTGTAGGTGATCTTCGGCGCCGTCGGCAGTGCCTTACCGATCGCACCGCCGAACGATCCGTAGATGAAGTTGCAGTCGCCGCATTGGCCCGCACCCAGTCCGTAGCTAACCAGCTCAGTTTTGTTGTAACCGAAGGTCGCCGACAGCTTCAGGTTGCGGGTCGCTTGCAATTGACCTTCGAACTCCAAGCCCTTGAGGTCCGCGACACCGTTATTGATCGTGAGACCGATCAGATTGGTGACACCACCTGCCGTCACCGGCACGGAGTTTTGTACCTGGCCATTCTTCCACTGGTCGTCGAAGTAGGTCAGGGTGACGCGTGCACGACCGTCGAACAGCGTCGACTTGATACCGACTTCGCGGTTCTCGAGCTCTTCTTCGTCGTAGGTGATGCCCGCGGTCGGTACCACGGCCTTCAACGCATCCACGGTCGCCGGTGCGGCGGTCACTAGGCCCGCGTTGAAACCACCCGGGCGCACACCCTTCGAGTACAGCGCGTAAACCATGGTGTCCGGCGTGATTTGGTAGTCGACCGTGAAGCGCGGTGAAAAGCTCTTGAACGTGGCCTTCAGCGGCGTCGCAGCCAAGCCGGTGACGACGGCACCCGAGACGCCGACCTTCGGAATCTGAGTCAGCTTGTCGGTTTGGTAACGGCCCTCGGCACTCAACGTGATTTGGTCGGTGATGTTGTAGTACACGGCGGCGAAGTAGGCCGGCGTTTGTACCTTCTGCTCGGTGATCGCTGCCGCGAACAACGGTCCGATGACCGAGTTGCCGTACACGGTGCCGCCCGGAGTTTTGCCGTCGAAATAGTTCGCACCCGCCGTCCATCGGAATTTTGCTTCCTGCGGCGACGTGATGCGGAACTCCTGGCTCCAGTCCTCGAACCGGGATTGCGAGACCAGCAAGAATTGCTGCCAAGCCACCGTCTTCGAGGCGTTCGCCGGTATCGCGTTGAGCGGATTTTTCCGGTCGTGGCCATCGCGGTAGTTGAGGTCGATCAACGTCATCGTCTTATCGCGGTGCGCCGCGGTCAGAGATGTGAAGGTATAGCCGCCGCCGAACTCGTAATCTGCGCGCACGTCCGATTGGAAGGCTTCACGCTTGAAGCCGCCGTGCGTGTTGAACGACGTGTCGAAGATCGCCCATGCCGGGTTCGGTGGGGTGAACAAGGTTGCGCGGGTGACCGGCGAACTCAAGTCCCAGTCGCCCGAGATGATGTAGGCGGGCAAATCTTTGATCTTCGGTACCGTACCGCACACGTAGCCGAACGAGGCGCGCGAGTTCGCCGCCTGGCCGAGTGCGGCCGTGCCCGCCGGTGCTTGCGAGAACGGGATGCAATTGCCGTTGGCGTCGACGCGACCGGTGAACGATTCCGATTTCAGCGCGCCCTGCGCCGGCGGGCCGTCGTTATCGCGGAACGCGTTCAAATAGGCTTTGATCTTGAAAGATTCGGACGGCTTGAAGACGAGCGTCGTCGAGACCGATTGCGTCGTCTGGCCACCGAGTTTAGAGCCGCCGGGATCGCCGAAGTTCGTGTACTGGCCGCCGCGATCGAAACTGCGGGCCGTGACGCGTGCGGAGAGCGTGTCGGTCAATGATCCCTCGACACTCACACTGGTGTCGTACGATTGCCAAGACGAGGCCTCGGCGTTCAAACGACCTTTGAAGCTTGTGCTCGGGTCGCGCGTGACGAAGTTGATGGCACCCGCAAAAGTATTACGACCGAAGTAGGCGCTCTGTGGCCCCTTCAATACTTCGATACGCTCGACGTCGTTGATGGCCGGCGGTTGGGATCCGACCACCGGCGCACCGTCGATGAACAGGCTACCGCCCGCACTCAGACCGATGTTCGAGCCGAGGTAGAGGCCGCGGAACACCAGCGCGTTGGTCGAGCGGTCGTTGCGGCCCGAGCCACCTTGCTGGTTGACGAAGTTGAAGCTCGGCGTGCGCAGCATCACGTCGTTCAGCTGCTTGATGTTGGCGTTCTCGATATCTTTGGCAGAGAACGCGGTGATGGCGATCGGCACGCTCATCAGGTTTTCTTCGACCTTACGGGCCGTGATGGTGATCTCCTCGAGCCCGATGGTATCTGCGGCCTCTTTCGACCCCTGCGCGAAACCGGCACCCGGAATGGCTAAGGCAGTCGCCACGGCGCAACTGATCAACGGTCTGAAAACGTCCCTTGAACGCATGCGTCTGATCCCCTTTTAAAAAATTTTGCCCAGTGAGGGCGTCCCCGAACGTGCGGTTCCGAAGGATGTCGGCCCGACGTGTCGATTCTTACTACAGCCGACGGCCGATGCCAAGAATGCTGCTGGGGCCGCCTCCACGGTGCAATCGCGGCCGGCGTGGCGAAGTGGCAACAAAGTCCGCCGGTTAGTATTTCGGCTCGTTCGACCCGGCGTCGTTCGTCGGCGGACGGGCAAAGTCGCGCATCGCCGACGGAACGTCGGGGTCCAAGGGTGAATCCCAAACCACCGGCCGTCGGTCGATCACTCTCGTGTCGGCGCGACCGCCCTTGGTGCGGATCAGCGCGACGAAACCGGTTTTGCTCGCAAATGGGCCGCGCGCAGTGCCAGCCGCCCGCCAAGCGTAAGCGCCGCGATACATGGTGCCGCGCGGCGTCGACACTTCGCCATCGATCACGAACATCTCCTCGACGGCCTCGTGCACCACGACCGGTCGATCGAGCGTCGCGCCCGGTCGATCGGCGGCCACTTGCACCAATCGTGTGCATTCACCGGAGATCGAGTCGCGCCGCAGGATTTTTTCTTTGACGCCGCGGCCGAGGGATCGTGCGAGTAAGTCGCCGGCGGCAGACCAGGGTATGTCGGCCGTCGCGATGCGGGGGATTAATCGATTTCGGACGAACATGCCGGCGGGGCTGGGTTCGTAGAACGCCAGGTGTTCGCCCTCGTAGAAATTTAAGACCAAGGCGCCCGTCGGCGAGTGCATCACATCGTGTTGCATGCCCGCCGGAAGGTACGCGTAGTCGCCGACGCCATATTTGACCGTGTCGATTTCGAGACTGCCGTCGAGGATCAAAAACTCTTGATCACTGTTCACGTAATGCGGCCGCAGCATCGACCAGCCGGGCGGGTAACGGAACAGCACGCTCACCGCGCGCGTTCCCTTGGCATCGTAGGAAAGCGGTGCACCGCTCACTCCCGGCTGCGAATTGTTGGCGTTCAACACGCGCGCCGGTACCCATTGCGAGTGGACGAAGTCGGTGTGCACTCGACCGAGGGAGAGGCGAGGCTGTTGCGCATCGGTCTGCGCAGCGCGCAGTCGATGCGCCAAGCCCGTTGCTAACGCGCTCGCAGAGAGTAGGGAAATGGCGCGACGGCGGTTTAGGTTGCGACGAGTCGGCATGCACCGACTATAAGTTTTCGGCGAGGCGCCGTGCGACTTGCGTGCGCGGTGTCTGAAGCGCGGATTAGCGGCACGGTCGCATGGCGGCTCGCGCAACCATCGGCTAGCCTCGACCGTATGTTTTGGCGTCGGCTTCGCTGGCTTTGCTTACTGTCGTTGAGTGCGATCGGTTCGGTGCAGGCCGACATCGCACCCAGCGGCGTCGATGCAGGACCCGTGGTCTTCTTTGCGGACTTATCCGCCGACGAGCAAGCCGCGACCACCGTGAGCAAAGGCCGAGGCCGCGCCGAATTTTTGCTTGACCGCCTCAGCACGCGATTATCTTGGCGAGTGACGACGACCGCGCTCGATTCGACGGTGCTCGGTGTGGCGATCCACGGCCCGCAGCGCATGGGAACCAATGCCGGAGTGCAGATTGATCTCGCGCCGCAGGGCGCGCGCGCAGTGCTGACCGGCAGCGCCGTTTTGACCGAGGCGCAACTCGATTACCTGCTCGCCGGTCGTATGTACGTCAACGTTCGTACACGGCGATATCCGGTCGGCGAGTTGCGCGGTCAAATTCAGCGCCAGCCGCCCACCGCTGCGCAAACTAAAATTATCGACGCGGCGGCGCTCGCTGCCGCCCGCGCCAATGGTGCCGCTCGGGCCGTGCAACGCCGCAAAGCGGCGACACCCGCCGTGACGCAGTCGCGATCTTTGAGTCGCAAACCCGGAACGTTGTCTTTCGTGGTGGCGAACTGGGATAACGCGATACACGAAACGCGTTTCATGGACGAATGCCCGGAAGGTCCTGCGATCGGGAACGACGAATTGTGGTGGCGCGGCTTATCGCGTGCGGACAAAGATAAATTGACCGAGAAGGGTCTCGTGCAACCGGTCGACCGGCGACCGACCGCGGTGCTGCGCGGCCCCGAAGGGGTCGACGTGTGTTGGAACCCAACTTCGGTGCAAGACCCGCCGCTACGCACCGCGCGCTCGAAAGTCGCCTTCGGTTTCAACCTCGACGGCCGCACGGACGACAACGCGACGGCAAAAACTTGTCGCCACGAGAACTTTACGGGCGTGAACGGTGAACCAGGCGTCGATAATCAGATGTATCGACTCCTCGCATGTCACTACGGGTGGCGTCGTAATGGCGTGCTCGATACGTTCGGCAATGAGGAGCGTCGCAACAGTGGCCGCGGCGTCGTGCTGATCGAAATCACCGGTATCACCGATTCGCGTAATTCGTCCGACGTCAAAGTCGCGTTCTACCGCGCGCTCGATCCGTTTCAAATCGACAATGCCGGTCGAATCCTGCCACACGCGAGTTATCGCATCGACATGCAAGGTGATCGACCCCGCTACGGCACCATCACCTCCGGCAAAATCGTCGACGGTGTGTTGCACACGACCGCAGTGGATTTGCGATTACCCTACTACGCGAACAGCGCCTATGCGGAAATCGACTTGCGCGACATGCGACTCGAGCTCGATTTGACACCGGGTGCCGACGGCAAAGTCCGCGGGCTCGTCGGTGGGTACTACGACCTCGATAAGTGGTGGGAATACATCTTAAAGGTGGAATTTTTGATCGCGACCGGTGACTGGAGTTGTCCCGCGCTGTTTCGCGCTGCGCACGAACTGGCGGATGGCTATCCCGACCCCAAAAGCGGTGCGTGTACGGCGATTTCCTCGGCGTTTCGGATGGATGCGTTGCCGGCGTTCGTAATTCATCCCGGTGCCGGTGGCTCCGGTTCGGGCGGCGCTAAAGTGAGTTCGCGATGAGCGGCTTGCAACGCGTGATCACTTGTTGCGCAGTGATCGTGCTGGTCGCGCTCGCGGGCTGCGGCAGTCGCGAACCGACCACCAAGGGCGCGCCGCCGACGGTTCGCTTGCTGACCGAATCCCAATATCGAAACATCATCGCCGACGTGTTCGGTCGGCAAATCGAAGTCGCCGGTCGATTCGACCCTGTGGTGCGTACCGAGGGGTTGCTCGCCGTCGGCGCGGGTCTCGCGACCGTCACGCCGTCGGGCGTCGAGCGCTACGTGGCGTTGGCACGGTCGATCGCACAACAAGTGGTCGCTGCGCAGAATCGCGATTCGTTGTTACCTTGCAAGCCGACCGATCCGCAGCAAGCAGATCAAAAGTGCGCGAGCGAATTTTTGACGCGAACGGGGCGCTTGCTGTTCAGGCGAGCCTTGAGTGCGACGGAGATCGCAGCGGCGAGCGATCTAGCGACGACGGGTGCACGCGAACAACACGATTTCTACGCTGGTCTCGCGCTCGGTTTGCAATCGTTGCTCGCGGCACCTGATTTTTTGTTCGTCACGGAGACGGTGCGCGACGATCCGCGGTCGAAGACCGTGCAACTCGACGGACTGTCGCGAGCCTCGCGACTTGCGTTCTTTCTTTGGAACTCGATGCCGGACGAAAATTTGCTGCAAGCGGCGGAGCGCGGGGAGCTCGACTCGGCCGCCGGGGTGGGGCGTCAAGTGGAGCGCATGCTCGACTCGCCGCGTCTCGAGTCGGGTGTGCGAGCGATGTTCACTGATCTTTGGGCGCTCGACGATTTTGCGACGCTCGAAAAAGACCCCACGTTGTTTCCGGCGTTCGGTTTGGCTGCCGCCAACGACGCGCGCGAACAAACCCTGCGTACTTTGGTCGATGCATTACTCGTGCGTGACGCGGATTACCGCGAAATTTTCACCAACCGCAAAACGTTCATGACGGGCGCGCTCGGCATCGTCTATCGCGTACCGGTCGACGCACCGGGGGAGTGGACGCCGTTCGAGTTCGATCGTGACGATCCGCGTGCCGGCATACAGACGCAGTTGGGCTTTCTCGCGTTGCACTCCCACGCCGGTAAGAGTTCGCCGACTTTGCGTGGCAAGGCGGTGCGCGAATTATTGCTCTGCCAGCGTGTGCCCGATCCACCGAGCACGGTGAATTTCGATCGCTTCAACGATCCCGCTTCACCCGGCAAAACGGCGCGCGCCCGTTTGCAGGTGCATTCGACCGAACCGTCCTGCGCCGGCTGTCATCGGCTGATGGATCCGATCGGCCTCGCGCTCGAAAATTTCGACGGCGCCGGACAGTGGCGCGAACGCGAGAACGGCGAGCCGATCGACGTGCGCGGCGAGATCAACGGCGTTGCCTTCGACGACCCGGCGGGCCTCGGTGCGGCGCTCGCCGACGATCCGGCGGCGCCGGCGTGTCTGGTGCGGCGTTCGTACTCCTATGCGCTCGGGCGGCCGATCGAGCGGAACGAGCGTAAATTTTTGTCTTATCTAGATGCGAGTTTCGCGCGCGACGGGTATCGTCTACGCAGTTTGCTACGGCGCATCGCCACTAGCGAGGCGTTCTTCAAAGTGACGACGCAGCCTATGCAGGTCGCGCGTGGCCAGAGCTCGGAGGGTCCTACATCATGATCACGCGCCGAGAAATTTTGCGTGGCTCGATCGGCGGCACCGCGGTCGCCGTGGGCTTGCCGTTCCTCGACTGTTTTTTGAGCGCCAACGGCGATGCGCTGGCCGCCGGCGGGCCGATTCCGGTTCGCTTCGGGACGTGGTTTTGGTCGATGGGGCACACGCCGGGGTATGCCGTCGGTGATCGCACCGATCGCATCGAGTTTCTCGAGGAATGTCGGGCGCTAATTCCGCACGTCGCGAAGATCAACTATTTCGGACGCTTCAATTCGCCGCTCGACGGCCGTCCTAATCACGTGCACCACACCGGTTGGGTGACCACGCGGACGGCGACTGCGCCCGCCTTGCCCGGCGACATTCCAGCGCCGACGATCGACGTGCTAGTCGCGGACGCCATCGGCGGCAATACGCGCTTTCGTTCCATCGACATGACCTGCACCGGCAATCCGCGCGATTCGTTCACCGCGCGCAGCACGCACATTCGTAACGCCGGTGAGGTTTCGCCGCACGCTCTCTATCAACGCTTGTTCGGCAAAGATGCCGCGGTGAGCAAAGATGCGGCGAGCAATGTCGCGACCGACGCCATGCTGCAACAAAGCGTGCTGTCGGGAATCGGCGAGCAGCGCAAGCGCTTCGAGCGTCGAATCGGCGCCGCCGATCGTGCGCGTCTCGACGAATACTTCACATCGATTCGCGAACTCGAGCATCAACTTGCGGTGCAACGCGCAACGCCCGTCGATGCTGCGGTGTGCGCTCGGGCGACCGACCCGGGCGAAGGACCGATCGGGCTCGAGATCGACGTGGTGCGCGCCAATCACGAGGCGATGACGCGTCTCTTGACGCTGGCTTTGGCATGTAACCAAACCCGTGTGTTCAACATGGCGTTCAACAATGCGTTGTCGAGTTTGCGTCGACCGGGTACCGCGTACACCCACCATACGTTGACCCACGAAGAGGCGGTCGATCAGCAGCGTGGCTATCAGCCCGAGGCATTTTGGTTTAACTGTCGCGTGATGGAAGCGCTGTCGGTCTTCATCGCCGCCTTCGATCGCGTGCGCGAGGGGCCGGGCACGTTGCTCGATAATACTTTGATCTTCGCCCACGCCGAGACGAGCTATGCAAAAGTGCATGCTGTCGACAACATTCCCGTCATGACCATCGGCGCAGCGGGCGGGCGTCTCAAGACGGGGTTGCATATCGCCGGTCACGGCGATCCGATCAGTCGCGTCGGTTTGACCGTGATGCAAGCCTTGGGTCTACCGTTGGAGCGCTGGGGTACCGGTTCGTTGCAGACGTCCAAGACGATCAGCGAAGTTCTCGTGTGACGATGACGCGCTTCGCGACCCGCGACCGATATCGCGCCGCAATTCTTTGTTTCGGATTCTTCGCCGGCCAGGCGATGGCGGCGGATATCACCGAGCGAGTCACGCCAGCCGGTCGCTATCTACAAGATGCCAAAGGCTTGCCACTCTATTTTTATGCGCGCGACGTGGCGCCGGGGGTGTCGACCTGCGTCGGCGATTGCGCTAAATCTTGGCCGCCGCTACAGCCGACCGCGGCGGCCGTAACCCCCGCGACGATCAAAGATTTCGCGCAGATCGCACGTGAGGGTGGCGCGGAGCAATGGGCGTATCGCGGCCGTCCACTCTATCGCTACGCTAAAGATGAAATCCCGTCCCAGCCGCAGGGTGATCGAGTCGGTAATGCGTGGTCGGTGGCATTCGTGCCCTTACAGACTCCACCCGGTATCGGTTTGCGCGCCTTGTTCGTCGGTCGGGTGCTGGTCGATGCACGCGGTCGAAGTTTATATTGGCGCGACGATGAGCGGCCCCGCGAGGAGCGCGCAGTGGAGGCGGCGTGCGAACGTGAGTGCTTGCGTAATTGGAGCGTCGTCGAAGCGCCACTGCTCGCCAACGCGGTCGGTGAATTTAGACCGTCGATGCGTCGTGACGGTCTGCAGCAATGGACCTATCGGGGTAAACGTTTGTATCTGGCGCGCGCCGATGCCCATCCGGGCGATACGCGCGGTGACGGCGTCGATCGGGTTTGGCGGTTGGCGGTGCTCGAGGCTGCACCGGCGCCGCCCGCGTGGGTGACGGTACAAGCGTCCGACATGGGCGAGGTGTTCGCCGACGCTAAAGGAGCGACGCTGTATACGCTCGGTCTACCCATCGAGAAAATTCGCAAAACGACCTGTGACGAAAATTGTATTCGGCGGAACTGGCGATTGGTGCCATCGTCTGCCGGCGCAACGGCATCGGGCGAGTGGACCTTGGTCAAGCCGCCGGCTGTGCTGGCGACGCCCGGTGTCAAAACGGTGTGGGCTTACAAAGGCGATGTGCTGTACACGCACACGCGCGATCGCGGCCCGGGAGCGATCGGCGGTGATAAATGGGCGGTCGGCGCAAGCGGTGGAACCAACGGGTGGTATCCCGTGCTGCGGCGTCGCGATTACGAGGAGTGAGCAGGCGTCGCGCTCGGCGGGTTTTTGGGCGCTCGGATGCGACGTACTTGGCCGCGCAGTTCGCCGTCCTTATACCGGGCCGTGTGCAGGTTGACGTACGTGCGCCCGGTGACGAGATAGCTCAACACGCCGTCGCTCAAAATCGCGGTACCGGTGATCGGACTTTTGAGGCCGTTCTTGCCGAGATCGACGACTAGCCCCGCGTTCGCACCGACGTTTTCGGGGCCGTAAAGCCCGATCGAGAGCGGCTTGGAGGTCAAGCCTTGATAGGTGATCTTCCAGCTGAGCTTTAAGGTCGCACGTTCGAGGCGAAATTCCGCAACGCCTTTGCCGGGGCTCTCGGTCGGGACGCTTTGTTCGTTATCGGTGATCGTCGCGACGTAAAAAATATCGTCGTCGGCCGCTCGTGCCACCGTCGAGCAAATCAAGCTCGCGCACACCACGAACGCGGCGATCGAACGCGGGTAGTTCATGAGCATGGGCAAATCGACCTCCGATCGGTGGTAACGGTGCGTGACGCCACGATTCTGTGCCTTCCGACTGGCCGATGCCGGGTCACTGCGGGGCTTTGTCCACCCAGTGACCTGAACGCGTGGCGGGTGCAACACGGCCGTAGCCGCTGCGCGCGGATTGTAGTTAGATCGACATCATGAAGCGGATGCTGTGGGCGGTGATTTTTTTGCCTTGGGCTACGGTAGCGGTGTCGGCGCCGCGCACGCTCGGCTTCGTCATCACGACTTGGAACATCGCTGCGCTTGAGTCGCGTTTCGCGGACGAGTGTCCGGTCGGCTTCAACCCGGGGTACGACGAATTGTGGTGGCGCGGACTTTCGAAACCCGATCGTGCGCGTCTCACCGACAACGGCTTGAAGAGCCGTCTGGATCGTTACTTCGTGGCGATCCGTCGTGGGCCGAACGGTGAAGACGTGTGCATGAATCCGGACTCGGTCAAAGATCCGCCGTTGTTGTTGGTGGAGGGCGAGAAGGCCTACGGCATGGATCTCGACGGTAAGGACGGTGTCGCCGCCGGCAAGTCGTGCCCACACCAAGAATTCACCGGCGTCGACGGTACGGCGGGCGTCGACAATCAACTGTATCGCTTGCTCGGCTGCGTCTACGGTTTTCGATCGTACGGGCAGTTCGAGGCCAACGAAAACGAAAATCGGAAATCGAACGGCAAGGGCATGACCTTGATCGAGATCAGCGACGTCGATGACGTGCGTAACGACCCCGACGTTCGAGTCACCATTTATCGCGCCGTCGATCAATATACTTTGGACGGCAGCGGACGATTTTTACCCTTCGGCAGTTATCGGATCGACGTCGCCAATGGCAAACCGCGTTACTCGAGCACGCTACGCGGCAAGATCGTCGACGGCGTGCTCACCACCGAGACCGGCGACGCTAACCTACCGTTTTACGGCAACTACACCTACATGAATCGCTTGTTGCGCGACATGCGATTACGTTTGACGCTGAGTGCCGATGGCACGACGGCAGAGGGAATGGCGGCCGGCTATCTCGGTGTCGATCAACTGATGTTCTACATCGGTGGCCTCGGTCCGATTCAATCGAGTGCGCCGGCTAATTGCCCGTCGATCAACGTCGCCGCCCATGAAATCGCCGACGGCCATCCCGATCCGAAGACCGGTCGCTGCACGACTTTGTCTTCGGCCTATAACTTCAAGGCCGTCGCTGCATTCATCGTGCATCCCGAGGCATCGCGCGTCGCCGACGGTTGGCTCGAACGAGTGCGAAAATTCTTCACCGACTTGCGGGCGAGCAATTGATGCGGCCCCGGTTGCGATCGTTGGTCGTACTGTTGTCTGCGGCAACCTTGCTCGCGGCCTGCGGCAACCGCGCGCCGCCAACCAGCGGCGCCGCACCCGGTGCACGGCTACTCACAGAGCCGCAATATCGCAGCATCATCGCCGACGTCTTCGGTGCGCAAATCACCATCGGCGGCAGTTTCGATCCGCTCGTGCGCACCAACGGTTTGTTGACCGTGGGTGCCTCACAAGCGCGCGTCACACCGGCGGGTCTCGAGCAGTTCGACCGCATGGCCCGCTCGATCGCGGCGCAAGTCACCGACGCCGAGCACCGGGCATATCTCGTCGGTTGCGCGCCAAAAGACGAGACGCAGGCCGACGATCGTTGCAGCGCCGAATTCTTAGGGCGAGTGGGGCGTCTACTGTATCGACGGCCGCTCGCTGCCGAAGAACTCGCAGGGCGTGTCGGAGAAGCGCGACTCGCAACGGAAAAACTCGGCAACTTCTACGATGGCCTCGCAGCGACGCTGGGGGGCATGCTGGTATCGCCCCAGTTCCTGTTCGTCATCGACGGCGTCGAGCCGACGCCGAACGCGCCGGGCGCGGTGCGTCTCGACGCCTACACGAAAGCGTCGCGTCTATCGTTCTTTCTTTGGGGTACGGCGCCCGACGATGACTTATTACGCGCCGCGGAGCGCGGCGAACTGCACGATCGTCGGGGTCTCGAGCGACAAGTGGAGCGCTTACTGGAATCGCCGCGCGTCGAGGCCGGCTTGCGCACGTTCTTCGACGACATGCTCGCGTTCGAAGACATCGCGCGAATCGAAAAAGATTCCATCATCTATCCCGCATTCAGCGCCGCGGTCGCTGCCGATGCGCGCGAGCAAACGCTGCGTACCATCATGCGAATCGTGTTGCAGGAAAAGGGTGATTACCGCGACATTTTCACGACTCGCAAAACCTACGTGAGCGGCGCGCTTGGACGCATTTACCACGTGCCCGTCGATCGACCCGACGGCGGCTGGACGAGCTACGAGTTTCCCGCAGGCGATCCGCGCGTCGGCATCGTTTCGCACGTGAGTTTCACCGCTTTGCATTCGCATGCCGGTCGCAGCTCGCCGACTTTACGTGGGCGAGCTCTGCGCGAGCTTTTGTTGTGCCAAAAAGTGCCGGATCCACCGGGCAACGTCGACTTCTCGAAGTTCAACGATCCGGACTCTCCGGCGCATACGGCGCGCGAAAGGCTCTCCGTGCATGCGTTGCAGCCTGCCTGCGCCGGTTGCCACAAGATCACCGATCCGGTCGGGCTCGGCATGGAGCACCTCGATGGCGCGGGCCAGTTACGGACGGCGGAGGGCGGCGTCGCCATCGACGCACGCGGCACGCTCGACGGTATCGCCTTCAACGACGTCGGCGGCATCGGGCCTGCGATGCACGATAATCCCGCGGCTCCCGCCTGTTTGGTCGACCGACTTTACGCCTACGCGGTGGCCCGACCGACTCAACGAAACGAAAGAAAATATCTCAAATATTTGGAACGGCAGTTTGAGCGCGATCAATATCGCGTGCCCGACTTGCTGCATCGAATCGCCATCAGTGATGCGCTATACGCGGTGCGCCCGCCGGTCGAGACGACGCCGGCGCTCGCGAGGAGTACACCATGAGTTTCCTGATCCCCAAGCCGATGACGCGACGCGCGATATTGCGTGGTGCGGTCGGTGGCACCAGCCTCGGCGTCGCGCTGCCCTTTCTCGATGCGTTTTTGAACGAAAACGGCACGGCGTTGGCGGCGACCGGTGCGCCGTTGCCGTTGCGCTTCGGTACGTGGTACTGGGGGTTGGGCCACACGCCTGGTCACGCGATCACACCGAAAACGCGCACCGCTGCCGGCATCGATTTTTTGGAAGAATGCAAAGCGCTCAAGCCTTACGAGCAGCACCTCAACTATTTCGGCGGCTTCAACATGCCGCTCGACGGTCGTTCGAACTACACGCACTTTTCGGGTTGGGTCGCGTCGCGCACCGGCAGTGCGCCCTCGTCGAATTCCGATATTCCGGCGCCGACGCTCGATCTTTTGGTGGCCGATCAAATCGCCAAGAACACCCGCTTTCAGACGTTGGACGTAACCGCAGCCGGCATACCGCGCGAAAATTACAGCGCGCGTAGCACGAACAGTCGCGCCGCTGCCGAAGCGTCACCCGAGAAACTCTACCAACGCATTTTCGGTTTCGAGTTCGCCGATCCGAACAAGGCCGACTTTCGACCGGACACTCGGATGGTCGTGCGCAAGAGCGTGCTCTCGGCGATCGGTGAAGAGCGCCGCGCGTTGTTCCGTAAGCTCGGTAATTCCGATCGGGCGCGACTCGACGAATATTTCACCTCGATCCGGCAGCTGGAAAATCAGCTCGACGTGCAGATGCAGAAACCTGCACCGAACATGGCTTGCGCGATACCGACCGCGCCGCGCCGCGACGGCGCCGAGCAAAACATGCCGCAGGGTCTCGAGGTCGACACCGTCATCGCGAACCACCGAATGATGGCGCAGATGGTGGCGATGGCGGTTGCGTGCAATCAGACCAAAATATTCAACGTCGTGTTCAGCGATAATTTTTCGCACATGCGTCGTCCCGGGCAGACCTACACGCACCATCTGCTGACCCATGAAGAGACCCAAGACAAAGAATTGGGTTATCAGCCGGTCGCGTTTTGGTTCAATTGTCGGACGATGGAGGGGCTCGCGACGTTTATCGAGACGTTCAAGAATATCCGCGAGGGGTCGGGTACGTTACTCGATAACGTGTTGATCTTCGCCGCGACCGAGACCAATTACGCTCGCGTGCATTCTTTGGATGGTGTGCCGGTCTTCACCATCGGCCGTGCGGGTGGTCGGATCAAAACCGGTTTGCACGTGGTGGGCAACGGTGATCCCATCACTCGTGTCGGGCTAACGGCGATGCAGATCATGGGCGTGCCGATCGACTCTTGGGGTACGCAGTCGTTGCGTACGTCGAAGACCATCACGGAGGTGCTCGCGTGATTGCCGGGCGGTCGTCGGCGCGCGCCGCGACCATCGCGATCGCGATCTACTCCGCGGTGACATTCGGCGCCGATTGGCCTGCAGGACTCGCCTCGCGGGCGCGCGGTGATGGCGCGGTGCTCACCGATACGCGAGGGATGACGCTCTACACGTTCGACAAAGACGAGGGTGCCCCGGGGCGGTCGGCCTGCGAAGGTCCGTGTGCGCAAAATTGGCCGGCCGTCGTTGCGCCCGTCGATGCGCAGGCGCGTGGCGAGTTCTCCACCGTGACGCGTCAAGACGGCTCGCGGCAATGGGCATTTCGTGGCAAACCCCTCTATCGCTATGCAAACGATGCATTTCCCGGCGCGGCATTCGGTGATGGCGCGGACACAGTGTGGCGGATCGCGTTGCGACCGATCGCGACGCCGCCGGAAATCAAGATCGGACGATCGACGCTCGGTCAAATTTTGGTCGATGCGCGAGGCCTGACGCTGTATCGATCCAAGAGCGATGTCGTCGGTCGAGCGCCGAAGTGCGTCGGGCGCTGCCTCGATCAATGGATGCCGCTAGCAGCGCCCTGGGCGGCGCGCGGCACGGGCGATTGGTCGGTCGTCACGCGCGCGGACGGCGCTGCACAATGGGCGTTTCGCGGCAAACCACTCTATCGGCATCCGCAAGGTGATGTCGTGGTTGGCGAAGTCACGGGTCACGGTGTCGACGACTTCGAGGCCGTCGTGCTCGAACCCGCGCCGACGTTACCGCCTTGGGCGACCATTCAAGCATCCGATGCGGGCGAGTTGATCGCCGACCAGCGCGGCCTGACCGTATATGCGCATGGCGTGAACGCTCGCGGCCAGCGTGCTTATCGAGGTCCCGTCACCTGTCCGGACGGAACTTGTGTCGATCCGCAATGGCAACCGTTCATCGCGGCGAGTGGTTCGCAGGCGGTCGGTAGTTGGGGGCTCGCGAAGCTCGCCGACGGTCGTCAACAATGGACCTACAAAGGTCAAAAGTTATTCACCAATACTTTGGATCGTAAGCCGGGCGAATTCAAAGGTATTCGCTTCGGCGGCGATCGCACTTGGTCGGCGATCATGCGCAGTGGTGAACCGATGCAGGGCGTGTCGGTCGGCGGCTAATCAGTTCTCGAACGCGCGCGGCTTACCCAAACTGCCGGTGACGAGTGCTCCGAACGCCATCGACGCGGCGGCGAAATACAGCGTCGGCACGTAACTTTGAAAGTGATCGAAGGCGAGTCCGGCGCCTAGCGGACCGAGTGCAGCGCCGACATAAAAAATCGTCAGCTGCCAACCGTAAATTTTGCCGTAGGCGCGCATGCCGAAAAATCGGCTGGTCAAAAAAGCGACCAAGTCGACTTCGGCAGCCGCTGCGAGACCGAGCGACAGCGTACAGGCGACCATCGCGAGCGGCGAAAGATCCGGCAGCGTCAGCGTGAAGCAACCGACGGCACACAAGGCGAGCAGGGCTCTGGCGACCGAGGGCCCCGAAAACCGATCGAGTAGAAAGCCGATGCCGACACGACCGATCAACACGGCGATACCCATGGCACCGGCGATTTGCGCCGCTTGGGTTCGATCGAGTCCGCGGTCGACGAGCAGCGGTATCAGGTTGATGATGAGTGCGGCGACAACGGCCGAGACGAGAAAGAAGCCAGCGCCGATTTTCCAAAATTCGACGGTCACGAGGCTCGCGCGCAACGTGAGTCCGGGTAATTCGGCGGGCGCCGACGTTGTCGGTGTCATCGCATCGGTGAGCGCGAGCGGTGGTTTGTCCTCCAGCAACAGCGCGATCAAGGGTACGGCGATCAGTGCGATGAATATGCCGATGGCCAAATAGCCCGCTTGCCAGCCGTAGTTGCCGATGATGTGGGTCGTGGCGATCGGTGCGAATACGCCGGCGACGCCCGAGCCTGCGAGCGCCAGACCAAGCGCCAGGCCACGACCGCGATCGAACCAAAGATTGACCGTACGCGTCCAAACGACCGGCGTGGTGCCGCCACCGATCAGCGACAGCAGCAGCCAGCTGGCGTAAAACGTGGCGATCCGCCCATCGAGTTGCGTCAAGGCCGCGTAACCTACGGCCAGCGCGAGCATCGAAGAGATGCCGACGCGGCGCGCCCCGAAGCGATCAATGATCGTGCCGATCACCGGTGCCGTGATCGCCGTGCCCACGATCAAAAAACTCGCTGCGATTGAAACTTCACCGCGCGACCAACCGAAGGCGGTCGTTAACGGCAAGACGAACACGCCGAAAGTGTAGAAGGCGAGCCCACTCAGACCGGTGCCGTTGCCGATGCTGGCAGCGATCAACGTGCGCCATCCGCGCGCGAATTCCTGTACCGCGAAATTATTAGACACCGACGGCACTCGCCGGTCGAAAGTCGCCTTTATCCGCCACCGCCATGTGCAACACGTGGCACGGCTCTTGGCCGACGATGCGGGTGATGTGGCCCTGACCTTTGACGTCCCAGAGTACGAGCATGTCGCCGCGCACGAAGTGCCGCGTATCGCCGTTACTGACGGTGACGTTCATTTGGCCTGAGAAAATCGCCAGCACCATGATGTCCGGCACCGTTTTAAAGTCTTGTACGTGACCCGGCTTGGACAGGGTCATTTTCCAATAGAGTACGTCCTGGTTCTTCGAAGAGACGCGCTGCGGTGTGCCTTGCTGCGGCAGTTCAAGTTCACGGAAAAATGAATGTCCGTGTTCGTCGACGTCGACGGCGATGAATTTCATAGCGGACCTATTTTTTGAACTCGTAACGATCGGTGCCCGGGAACGTCAGCGACAAGGTGATCACCGGTTCGCGACTGCGCGCGAAACTCGAGTGATGCAGCGCGATGCCGCGTACGTATACGCCTTCACCGGTAGCTGAGCGTCTGATTTCGCCGCTTTGCAGGGTGTTTTCCAGATGGCCGGACATCGCCCAGACGATGCGGGGTTGATTGGTCAGATGCATCTCGTTTGGCCCACCGCCGACCGGTTCGGCCGCTTGGTTCAGCGAAATACCCCAATAGCCGCCCGGTTGTGGGGCGGTCTCGGCGTGCAAGGGGGTGATTTCTTTGAACGGGATATCGACTTCGCCCCAGCACGAGCGCCCGTTCTGATCCATGTCGAAGGCTTTTAGTTTCACGACGACCTCACGGAGTGCGAGTGCCGGTCGACGCCGGGCCGGCGCCGTTGGTCGCGATGAACGACGCGGGCTCCGTTACTTCCCAGTGCGCCGAAACGCCCGCGGGCTCTCGTAATGCGTCACCGGCGGCGACGTCGAAGATTTCGTTGCCGAGATGCAATTTCATGCGGCCCGAGAGCAAGTAGATGAGCGCATCGACTTTCGGTATCGCGGGCGACGTTTGACCATTGCCCGACAGTTTCGCGACGCGAATCGAGTTACCGTCGAACGCGTAACGTTGAACCGCGACGCGAGCGCCACCGACGCCCGCTTTTTCGCCCGATTCGATGACCGCTTCGGGATTGTCTTTGCCGCGGACGACCGCGGCTTTGGCCCCGGCCGGTGCGCTCGTGACGGTGTGCAGCACGAGAGTCGTGTCTTCAGCGCCGCTCGCTGCGTTCCGTGCGATTC
Source organism: Gammaproteobacteria bacterium (assembly GCA_010027845.1). Taxonomy (GTDB): domain Bacteria; phylum Pseudomonadota; class Gammaproteobacteria; order Steroidobacterales; family Steroidobacteraceae; genus UBA964. Next base: position 6,396 of record RGUL01000031.1, on the reverse strand, counting down.
CGCTCGGCAGATGAACGACGTCGCCGGCCGCAAGTTCGGTGCGCACACCGGCGACATCCACCGACGCCGAGCCCGTGGCGACGTACAGCTGCGTCTCGGTGGTGATTTGGTGCAGCACCCCGCCGCTCGACTTGCGGAACTTGAGCACGCGAATTTCACCGCTCGGAAAACGGAACGTTTGCGAGTCGTAACGCACCGCGGAAGTCGGCGCGCGCGCAAGTTCCGTCGGGCCTGCGGCGATCATCACTCGGGCGCCGGTCTGTTCGGCTGCGCCTTTTTGCACGATTTCCCACTCGGCCATTTGGATGGTCGGTGTGTCCTTCGCGAATTGAACCTCGGCGGCCCCCGCGACTGGCGTCAGCGCCGACGATAAAACGAGCCCGGCGAGCGCCGCCGTCAAAAAAGAGCGATTTTTCATGGATCGATCCCCCGCAAGCGAAATGCCGGATGGCGCTCCGAGTGTGCCATCGGTCACCGCCTCGGGCAGCGATCATCCCGTACCGGTTTGCGTGGTGGACGCGATGACCGACGCACTAGCACGAGCGCTCGTTCGCACTAAAAATGCAGGCATGAATTCGCACCGTTTGGCGGCGCGCATCGGCGCGGTTTTGTGGTTGCTGCTGGCTTGGGTGCCGGCGGCGCAGGCCGACGAAGCGGCGGTCACCCGGGGCCGTTATCTCGCGACCGTCGCCAATTGCGTGAGCTGTCATACGCGACCGGGCGGTGTCGCTTTCGCTGGTGGGCTACCGTTCGTCACCGACTTCGGCACGCTGCATTCGACCAACATCACCTCCGATCCGACCGCCGGCATCGGCCGCTGGTCGCTCGAGCAGTTCACTCGCGCGATGCGCGAGGGCGTCGATGACGAAGGTCAACACCTGTATCCCGCATTTCCGTACACCGCGTTCACCAAGTTGAGCGATCGTGACATCGCCGACTTGTACATATTTTTGAAGACGATCCCGGCGTCGAAACAGGCCGCGCCGCCCAACGTGATGAAGTTTCCGTTCGATCGGCGGGAACTATTGAGCGTTTGGAAACGGATGTTTTTTTCGTCGCAACGGTTCGTAGCGCGTGCCGATCGCTCTGCCGAATGGAATCGTGGCGCTTATCTCGTCGAAGGTCCGGCGCACTGTGGCGCCTGCCACACGCCGCGAAATTTACTCGGCGCCGAAAAAGCTTCGGCTGCGTTTGCAGGCGGTACGCATTACGACGCGGTACCCGGTGGTGCGGTGCGTCGCTGGTCGGCCGTGAACCTCACGAACTCCTCGAGCGGTCTGAAGGCGTGGCGTGTGGAGGATATCGTCGGCTACTTAAAAACGGGGCACGGTGAGCGTGCGGGATCTTTCGGGCCGATGAACGAAGTGATCGTCAACAGCACGAGCCAGATGACCGATGCAGATTTGCGTGCCATGGCTGTGTACCTCAAAAGTTTAGGGGCCGTCGATATCGGCGGCGCGGTGGAGTTGTCGGGCCGTGCGCGCGGCGCCGGCGAGACGCTGTATACGATTCATTGCGGCACTTGCCACTTGCCGACCGGTCTCGGTTCGACGCCTGGGCAAGACTTAGGCCCACCGCTCGCCGGTAGCGCGGTCGCCCAGGCTCCGGATCCTGCAAGTTTGATCAACATCATTCTGTACGGCTCACAAGTCGTGCGACCGACACCGCCTAAAGCTTGGAAAAACATGAAGCCGTTGTACGACGCGCTCGACGACGAACAGGTGGCGGCGGTCGCCAACTACGTGCGCTCGAGTTTTGGCAATCGCGCGGGCGAAGTCACGGCCGCGGACGTCGAACGACAACGTAGCGACGACTGAGCGTCGTCGGGGGTGACGAGCATGATCACGCGACGCGACGCAGTGACGAGTTTGGCTGCACTTACGGCCTGCGCGAGCACGTCCGCGCGGGCGGCCGCCGAACGAGTCGACGTAGTGGTGGTCGGCGCCGGATTCGCCGGTTTGAACGCCGCGTTGCAGCTCGTCGATCAAGGTCTGAAGGTCGTGGTGCTCGAGGCTGCGCGTCGGGTCGGCGGGCGCGCGCAAACTGCGTATCACCTTGATCCGCGCATCGAGCTCGGTGCCGCGCAGGTCGGACCGATGTACGCCCGAGTTCGCGATCTTGCGACGCGACTTAAGGTCAAACTGGGCCCCGGCGCGCACGTCAACGCGCCGTATTCGTTCGTGATCGGCGATACGCTCGTACCCGCCAAAAATTGGGCGACCTCGACCCTCAATCCGCTCGAGGGTCGCGAGCGAGCAGTGCCCCCGCACGCGATGAACGCGTTCTACGTCGAGCAACGCAGTCCGTTCTCTGCGCTGGACGATTGGTTGGCACCCGCTGCGGCCGAACACGACGTGTCGCTAGGCGAGTGGTTGCGTCGCCAAGGTGCCTCGGCTGCGGCCCAGCGCATCATCGACACCACGCTTGGCTCGCCCGGACTCGACAGCGTCGGCGTGCTGCGGATGTTGCAAGAAGCAACCCGCAGCAAAGCAGACGTCAAAGCGTTCACCGGCGGTGCCGAAAACGCTGGGAAAGATGTATACGAAAGATTCGCGCTCGCGAGTTCACACGTCGTCGGTGGCACGTCGGTGCTCACCGACGCGATGGCCCGCAAGCTCGGTGCCGTGGTGCGTACGCAGCATGCGGTGGCCTCGATCGATCTCGCGCCCGAAGGCTGCACGGTACGATGTCGTAACGGTCTGCGATTCCGCGCGCGGCGGGTCGTCGCCGCGGTACCGTTCGGCGTGCTTCGCGAGATCGATATCACGCCTTCGTTGCGCGGTGCGCAGGGCGATGCCGTGCGCCGAATGCCGTACGGCAATCAAAGCCAGGTTTGGTTACGCGTCAAAGCTCCGTATTGGGAAGCCGACGGAATCGAGGCGTCGATGTGGACCGACGGGCCTTTCACGCTGATCCGTCAACAACTCGAGCACGATGGTCGCCGCGAGTTCATCAGTGCTTTGTCGTTCGGTGCGAAGTCGAAAGCCGTCGATGCCTTGTCGCCCGCCGATCGCGGCAAACTCGCTATCGACTACATCGAAAAAGTCCGACCGAGCACGCGCGGTAAACTCGAATTCTTAGGCGTGCATTCTTGGGCTTTAGATCCGCTGGTGCGCGGTTGTAGCCATGCATTCTTGCCGTATCGCGGCGCCGATTGGGCGAAAAGCATGATCGTGCCGCATCATGGTTTGCATTTTGCGGGCGAGCACGCGCGTCGGCTCGAAGTGGGCATGGAGGCGGCCGTCGAATCCGGTGAGCGCGTCGCCTTGGAAATTTTGCAGGCCTTGGCGTGATCGAGCGTATGCTCGCGTTGGGCTTGCTTGCGATTTCTTTGCTGAGCGGCTGTACGACCACCGTGTTTCGCGATTGCCCCGATTGTCCGCAGATGGTGGTCGTTCCGCCAGGGCACTTTCGTATGGGTAACGACGGTGGCGAAAAAGATCGCTACGAAGGCCCTACGCGCGGCGTGCGCATCGTGCGCGCATTCGCTGCCGGTCGTTTCGAGGTTACCCAAAAGCAATATGCGACGTTCGTTGCCGCGACGGGACATGTCGGTGGCAAAGGTTGTAACGTTTGGCGTAGCGCGACGCGCACGCTCGAGCGTGACCTGACGCTCGATTGGCGTAATCCCGGTTACGGACGCGCGCCGGCCGACGACGAACCGGTCGCGTGCGTGAGTTGGAACGATGCGCAGGCCTATGTCGCGTGGTTGCGCGACCGCACCGGTAAACCGTACCGACTACTTACCGAAGCCGAGTGGGAATATGCGGCCCGCGCCGGCAGCGACGCGTTGTACGCATGGGGCGGTGATCCCGAGCAGGCTTGTCGCTATGCGAACGTCTACGACGCCGCAGCGAGTGACCCCGGCATTCCTTGGGCGCCCACCAAATGTTCGGATAGGTACCCGACCATCGCACCGGTCGGACGATTCGCGCCGAACGGCTTCGGGCTGTACGACATGATCGGCAACGTCTGGGAGTGGGTGGAAGATTGCTACGCGATGCCGTACCCGAGCGAACCGGCGGACGGACGTGCGCAGACCACGACCGGTTGCGATCGACGGGTGAGTCGGGGCGGCGCGTGGCGTACGGAAATCATCCGCCAGCGACCCGCATTTCGCGGTCGCGATCCCGCCGATTTGTTGAGCGGTATCTTCGGCTTTCGAATCGCTCGGGATCTGCCGCGTTAATTCGTTGCGTTAACCGGGCGGCAACCGGCGAGTCACCCGCAAATCCGCATCCCAGCCGCCGTCGAGAAACGTCACGACGTCCGGCAGCACCACCTCGGGCGCTTCGAGATAGGGGTAGTGGCCGAGTTTCGGATACTTCTTTTTGATCGACGGCGCGTTGGTGAGCCAAAGCTGAAATACGTCGGCTTCGAGGTGCGAGACGGTGAGGTTGCCGAGGCCCCAAAGAATCAAAGTCGGTGCGCGGACCTTCGCCAGCGTCGTCTCGGGGTCGCCGGTGCGGAAATTGCGTAAGTATTTCGCGCCTTCTTCATCCAGCCCCTCACGACGATTCATGTCGTACATCCGCTCGACGAGCGTCGGGTCGGGTCGCGTGCCGCTGCCGAATTGACGTTCGAGATTGTCTTGCCAGTATTCGCGCGATTTATATTTGCTGCGCCACCAGCGTTGCAGCGCCGTGCCGCGCGGTCGGTTGGGATCGGTCGCCGCAGTGCGCGGCATGCCGGCCGAGTTGATGAGCACCAGACGTGTGGTTTCGTCCGGATGTGCCGCGGCGCGGCGGAACGCGACGATGCCGCCGGAGGATGTGCCGACCAAAGAATACTTGTGAACGTCGAGCTTCTTCAAAAGACCGTCGAGGAGTTCCTCGTTACGCTCCATCGAATAGCGATCTTTGGTGTCGACGCCGGTGAGACCGGCGGTGAGCAGATCGAGTCGGATGACGCGATGGTCTTTTTTCAGTCGATCGGCGAGACCATCCCAGGCGTGCAGGTTCATGTACGACGCATGCAGCAGCACGACGACGGGGCCGGTGCCCTCGTCTTTGTAATGCACGCGTACGCCGTCGATTTCGGTGAACTTCGAGGCGGCATCTGCATATTTGGCTTCGAGTTGCGCCCGCGGCATCTCAAAGAAGCCTTTGGCGAACGCGCCGATCGGGAGCAACGCAGCGAGAGCCGCGGCCGCCAGTGGCACCGCGGTGTGACGTTTAAGCACGCTCATGCGCGAACGCCGTGACGGATGCCGTAACCGCGGATCACGGCGTCGGCATTTTTGACCATCGAGAAACCGCGCTTGGCGATTTCCTGGGTGAAGTCGAGCGAGTGATATTCGAGAGTCCAACGTTCGTTGTTCCAGCGATGGTCCCACCAGCGCGCATACATTGCCCGCGGGGGCGATTTCGTGCCGCCCGAGGCGAAGTCGAGTGGGTAATACACGCCGCCCGGTCGCGTGACCCGCTGCGCTTCGGCGATGATGCGCAAGGTCACGTCGGCCGGCACCTCGTGGTGCAGTAGGTAGCTCGTCACGAGGTCGAAGTGACCGTCCGGGAATTTCGTATCCTCGGCGAGTCGTTGCGCGAAATTCACGCCGACGCCGAGACGATTGGCACGCATATGGCCGTAGCGCACCATCGGCGCACCGACGTCGATACCCCAAACCTCTGCGTCCGGAAATCTTTCTTTAAGCGCGACGGTCAGTTGACCGATACCGCAGCCCATGTCGAGGATGCGCTTCACCTTACCGTCGGCCGGCAGCGGTAGTTTTGCGGCCGATGCCTTGTGGGCCTGGTCTTGATCGTTTTTGCCGAGCGTCGTTGCGACGTAAAAACTGTTGGTACCGTAGTGGTAGATGTGACCGGCGAACGGGTCGCCGACGTAGCCGCCCGGCTGAATGTGGATTTCGTGACGCGCGAAACTCGGCACGTCGAAGTTCGACGGAATGTCTAGCGTGCCCGGGCCGGCTTTGTCGGCCGCTTCCATCTCCGAGAGATATTCGTCGGCATGTGCGTGGAAGTGGTCTTGCAGCGTCTTCCACATGAAGCGCTGATTATCGAGCCAGGTTTTCGAAGCCATGTTAATGATCGGATCGCGCTCGATCAGCGCACGCAGTTGCTCCATCGTGATCGGCGTCGCCGCGTCGATCTTCTCGCGCTCCAAAATGCGCTCGAAGGCTGCGGAGGACGCCGCACGCAGTTGACGGTTTTGCAGCATGCGAAAGCCGCGGGTGAAATCTTGTTCGCTCTCGAGATCGAGTGTCGGCAAGCGAACGAGACGACCATCCATGCCGCGCGGTTGCACCGTGCCGCGCAATGCTTTCGAGCCGCCCGCAGCCGCTGCGGCGGTGTCGGCGTTGGCGGCCGTTGGTGCGGCGTCTGCTTGGAGGGATTTGGCGAGTACCAGCGTGGCGGCGGTGGCACCGAAGAGTTCACG
>RGUL01000004.1 GCA_010027845.1 Gammaproteobacteria bacterium | reverse complement strand
ATCTCGCGTTTGTGGGAGTCGAGCGGTTTGCCGGCGCAGTTGCCGCTGTCGAACGATGCCGGCGTCTTTGCGGGTAACGCCTATCGCCCTGGCTTTGCGGGCACGAGTTTTTACGTTGCCGAAATACCGGGTGGTAAGCGCGCGCCGGCGATCCCGATGCATCGCAATACGACGCTCGACTACATGGCGATCCTCGCCGGTAAAATCGCCTTCGTGCTACCGGATCGTGAAATCGTTCTGAATGCCGGCGACACGCTCGTGCAAGGCGGTAATCATCACACTTGGATCAATCGCTGGAGCGAAACCTGTTTGCTGCTGTTCGTCGTCGTCACGGCGGACGATCAAAAGTCGACAACCGCAACATGAGGCTAAGTCTCGTCGCGCTGCTGGTCGTCGTGACGATGCGCGTCGCGATGGCGCAAAGCACGGGTGGCGAGACCGCGGCCACCGAAGTCGTCGTCGCGGCGCCGGAGCCGAAATACGTCGCGCCGACCTTGCGTGATCGGATCGGTCGAATTTGGGCGCCGGTGTTCGTCGACGGACAAGGGCCGTTGCGCCTCGTACTCGACACCGGTGCTTCGACTTCGGCGCTCACGCACATGGCGGCCGATTTGCTCGCGCTCGATCCGGACCGCACGCGCAAAGTGACGTTGCGCGGTGTGACCGGTACGACCTCGGTACCGGTGGTTAAAGTTCGCAAACTCGAGATCGGTGACTTCCTAACCGAGAATCAAAGAATTATTTTGGTCGACGATGCGTTCGGTGGTGCTGATGGTGTGCTCGCGACGCGCGCGTTACACGATCGGCGCATCGTGGTGGAATTTCGTAAAGATCGTATCGAGATCACGCGTTCGAAAGGCCAAGTCGCGCCGCCGGGCTTCGCGACCATCCCGGTGCGATTCGACCGTCAGGTGCCTTGGGTGGATGCCTACGTCGGCCCGGTCAAAGTTAAAGCCTTGATCGACACCGGCGCTCAACAAACGCTAGGCAACCTCGCGCTGCGCACCGCGCTGCTGGAGGCTCGGCGGCGTGGACTCGACCCGCGCAACGAAGATGTGATCGGTGTGACCGGCGAGGTGCAGGAGGGAGTGAATCTCGCCGTGCCGCCGATTCGTCTCGGCGACGTGCGGGTGCAGAACGCCCGCATCAACTTTCTCAATCTACACATCTTCGGCCATTGGCGGATGCTCGACGAGCCGGCGTTACTGATCGGCATGGACGTCATCGGCGTCCTCGACACCTTCATACTCGACTATCGTCGTCGGGAATTGCAGTTGCGGACCCGCGCGAATTGAGTCGATAGGCGAGTACACCGGTGAGGATCGGCGCACCGCCGAAAATCACTGCGAGAATCATCCCGGGTGATGCGAACCCGCCGTCGCCGTCGGCGAACGGGAAATCGAGGCGCAGGGCGATCAGAAACAGCGCACAGCCGATGCAGATGGTGAGTGCGGCGGCGATTTTTCGAACCGTGATCATGGGCGAATTTTCGCTGCGCCGGCGCAGGCGTTCCGTCGGCTGACGCACGTAGCGGGCGAGCGTGATGCGTCGACGCAACAAACTGACATGGCCGCGCCGCGCCCCCATAACTGATATCTATCGTTTGGCGTCGTGAATTGATGGACTTCGCGCCCCGTATCGCGATAATCGGGTGTCGCTTTTTAACGCCGTTGTCAGGCGTTGTTTACATCTAACAGGGGGCTTAGGGCATGGATTTGTCCAGAAATCGTCTTTTGACTAGCTTGGGGGCCGGTCTCGTGATCGGGCTCACCGCGTTCCCGGCTTTTGCCGAGGCGCAACTCGATGAGGTTGTCGTCAGCGCCCGTAAGCGTGAAGAGAATCTGCAATCGGTTCCGCTTGCGATCACTGCTATCACCGAGACGGAATTGCAGCGCCGTTCGATCCGCGACCTCAAAGACGTCGCCGCGAACACGCCCGGCCTCACGTTCTTCGACATCAACAACAACCTCGCGGTGCCCGTCATCCGCGGTCTGAGCCAGACCGTGATCGCGGCGCCGGATCGCAACGTCGCGCTGTTTTACAACGGCGTGTTCTTGTCGAACACCAACGTCTCGAACTTCGATCTGCTCGAAATGGAGCGCATCGAAGTCGTCAAAGGCCCCGTGTCGGCGCTCTATGGTCGCAACGCTTTCGGCGGCGCCATCAACTACGTGCCGCGCAAAGCCGACCCGCGTAAGGGTGTCGAGTCGACGGTCGAAGCGACGGTCGGTTCCGACAGCCGGTACGGCGTAAAGGGCTCGGTCAACTTGCCGATCAGCGATACGCTGGCCGTGCGTTTGGCCGGTGGCTACGACGAGTGGGACGGCTCGATCAAAAATAACTACGGCGGCAAGGTGGGCGGCTTCGAAGCCACCTCGGCTGCTTGGGACATTCGCTGGAAGCCGACCGAAGCGCTGTCGATCGGCCAGTTCGGTTTCTACGTCGACGACACGCGTGAGCAAACCGCGCAGTACGACTACCCGAATAACTGCGGCCAGGTCGCGGGCACGGGTACGGCGACGAACCCAGCGCGTCCGTCGTTCTATTGCGGCGCGCTTAAGTCGACCGAGAGCATCGCGATTGATCCGCGCGCCAAAGGTTCTAGCCGTGATGGTGTGATCACCGGTCTCAATGTCGATTACGACTTCGGCCCGGTCACGGCATCGGTCATCGGTGGTTTCGCTGATCTGCACCAGAGCTATCTGGTCGATCGCGCATACTCCACCGACACGCGCGGTATTTTGTACACCATGTACAACTCGAACCTCGGCCCCTTGGCCGGTGCCCCGCCGGTCGGCACGCAATATTTGAAAGTTTTCCAGGGCAGCGGCCCGGACACGACGCGTGACATGACTTGGGAATTCCGCCTTGCGTCGGATACCAAGCAGCGCTTCCGTTGGATGCTCGGCGCATCCGACTACAAGCACTACTTGGCTCGCACGACCAAGTTCATGATCGACTCGACGGGCTACACGGGCACTGCTAAGCCTTGGAGCATCTACTCCCTCGCGTACGGCGCCTTCGGTCCGGTCACCAATCTCGCCTCGCTGAAACTTTTGTCGAGCGATCACATCAACGACAAAGATACGGCCGAGTACGTGAACCTCGAGTACGACATCACCGACACGTTGAAGGTGAGCGGCGATTTGCGTCGTGACTCCGAGCGTCGTCAGTTGACCAATAACCTCACGGGCGCTGTGCAGGCGCGCAAGGACGACTACACGACTTACCGCGTCAGCGTCGATTACAAACTCGCGCCGACGACGATGGTGTATGCGTCGGTCGCGAAGGGCGTTATCGCCGGCTTCTTCAACGGCACGGTCGACGCGGCTGCGGGTAACAAGCCCGTGCCGATCGAACTGCAGAACTACCAGCCGTCGTCGAACATCACCTACGAAGCGGGCTTCAAGGCCAATTGGCTCGATCGCCGCTTGCAGGCGAACATGGCCGTGTTCTTCATCGACTACAAGGACCTGCAAATCACGGCAGCCCCGCCGCCGCCGCTCGTCACCGCGCTCACCACCAACGCCGCGAAGGCGACCGCGAAGGGCATCGAGCTCTCGCTCGATGGTCGCTTGAGCGAGCAGTGGACCGCGGGCTTGGGCCTGGCGTTCACCGATCCGAAGTACGGGAACGGCGCGATCGACCTCAGCAACACGCGTTACTGCGGCGTGCCGCCGATCTGCTCGACCAACGTCGCGGGCAACCAGCTCACGCGTGCGTCCAAGCAGACGTTGAACGCGTACGTGCAGTACGAAGATCGTTTGACGGGTGATTGGACCTGGTTCGCGCGTCTCGATGGCCGTAACCAGTCCAAGCAGTTCCCGCGCTCGCTCTCGCTAGAGTGGTACGACGGTTACTCGCTCGCCAACGCGCGAGTCGGTTTCTCGCAGGGCAACAAGCTCGACGTCGAATTGTGGGTGAAGAACCTCACCGACAAGGTCTACGTCGCCACCGGCATCACGCAGCCGAACTCCAACGCGACGCCCGTGCAGACCAGTGGCCTGCCGGACTTCATCCCGAACTCGCTGATGGGTGACCGTCGCTCGTTCGGTTTGACTGCGCGTTATAAGTTCTGATCGAATTCGTCGACTTCGACGAAGCTTGAAAATCGGGGCGCTTCGACGACGAGTCGGAGCGCCCCTTTTCTTTGGTGACCTACGGAGGGGCCTATGATTAAAACGGCGTTGATCACCGGCGGCACGTCCGGACTCGGTCTCGAATCGGCCCGCGCACTCGCGAGTCTAGGCTACGCGGTTTTGCTCACCGGTCGTTCGCTGGCGACGGCCGAACAAGCGTGCGCGAACGTAGGTTCGAACTGCACGCCGCTCGAACTGGAACTCGAATCGCCGGCATCGATCATCGCCTGCGCCGAGCGGGTCAACGCGCTCGCGCCCGCGCTGGACGTGTTGATGTGCAACGCGGGCATCATGGTGCAAGGCAAGCGGCGCGTCGTGAATGGCATCGAACAACACTTCGCGGTGAATCACCTCGCGCACTTTTTATTGGTCGATCGTTTGCGCCCGAACGTACTCGCGGCGCCGCAGGGGCGCGTCGTGATGGTGGCGAGTTCCGCCTACAAATGGGCGCCCCCTGCCGGAATTGAGTTCGACAATCTGGCTGGTGCACGAGGCTTTACGCCGAATCGCGCTTACGGTCAGTCGAAGCTCGCTAATGCTTTGTTCTCGCTGCGACTTGCGCGCGAGTTCGCCGGAACGCAGGCGACGTCGAATTCTGTGAATCCGGGCCCGTCGGACACGGCGCTGTGGCGTCATTTTCCGTGGTGGCAGCGGGCGCTGTTGGCGCCCTTCAAGAAAAAACTTTTGAAGTCGGCGGAGGAGGCTGCACAGACGCAGATCTACGTCGCAACGTCGCCCGAGCTCGCGAGCGTCTCCGGCAAATATTTCGAGCAATCAACTGAAAAAGAACCGCCGCCGCAGGTGCGCGATGAGCGTTTGGCTGACGAGCTTTGGCGCGTGTCGTCGGAGTTGATGCGTCCTTACTTACGCGGTTCGATACAGGCGTAGATTTTGCCGATCGTCTCTGGACGACTCAGTACGTCCGCGACCAAGGCGCCGACGTCTTCACGGGCGATCGCGCCAGACACGGTTGAATCCTCGAGCAGCATACCGTTACCGGTCGCTGCGCCGTTTTTGAGATGACCCGGGCGCACGATCGTCCACTCGAGTGTCGACTCGCGCAGCAGTGCTTCCGCTTCGGTTTTGAGCGCCATGAACTTGCCGAGCACAAGGCGGGCGAGCCACGGCGCCGCCGTGCGACTGTCACCTGCACCGATGGTGCTCACCAGCACGAAGCGCCGGATTCCGTGTCGTTCGCAAGCTTCGATCAGGTGACGATTGCCGACTAGGTCGGGCGGGGTGAGTTTTTCTTTTTGGAACGGCTTGCCGCCGATCAGACTCACGAGCGCCGTCGCGTCGCGATGTGTGTTGAAGAACGTCTCGACCGCGGCCGCATCCAGCGCATCGATCCGCTGCGCGCCGCCCGAGCCCGAGCGCGACACCGGCACGCTCGTAATGCCGCGCTTGGTCAGTTCACGAATCAACCCGGTGGCGACCCCCGATGTGGCGCCGAACACGATCACTTTAGACATTATTCAAAACTCCTAGCGCGCACTCACTCTTCGAGCACGAGACACAACCCTTCACGCAGCACGATGTCTTTTTTGTCGAGATCGGGGCCGAAGGCCTCGATGCCGTTCGGTGCTCGATTTTGCAGATCACGGCTCGTTTGTGACGACAACATCACGACGATGTGGGTGTCGTCTTCGACGGCGAAGGGAAATTCGTGCCACGTGCCTCGGTGGATACACAAACCCGTATCGCCCTCGAAACGAAAAGCCTTGACGGCATCGAAGTCGGGTAAGTCGGCAGACCCCGGCGGGGCTAGGATCGCCAAAAATGGTTTGTTGCCGAGTGGGATGAAGGTTTGGGTGTGTTGGAAGTGCCGCTCCATGTAGTGCACTTCTAGCGGCCGGCGCTTCAACGTGGCGAGCGAAACTTCCATCGCGCCGTCCGCCTGAAAATCGACTTGGCGACCGGTCGAAACCGCACCCGCGTAATAGCCGACACCCGACGGCTTGATCGCGGCGCGTGGCCCGATCAGCGCACCGAACGGTGCGATCGCGTCGGGCGTCGCCGGTTCGATTTTGTAAGTGCGTCGTCGCAAGTCCCGTTCGCCGATCAAACCAAGGTTGCGAGATATTCGCGCAGCGAGCGGCCCGGGCGACCCATGATTTTTTGAAAGGTGTCGGTCTTGTGCCCGGGAGTTCTGCCGTTCGCGATTTCGGCGAACAAACGCGCGACGGCGTCAGAGTGCCATTGATTGCGATGGAACGGGCGGATCGCCTCTTGAAACGCTTTCGGGTCGCAGTCGTCGTAGACCACCGGCTTGCCGATCGTTTCGCCGATCGCGCGCGCGACGTCGTGAAAGCTCATCACCGGGTCGGGTCCGGTGATGTCGTAGCACTGGCCGTAGTGCGGCGTGCTGTCGGCGTCGGTCAAAATTTTCGCGATGAACAGGCCGGCGTCGTTGTTATCGGTCACGGCGATCGTGCCGTTACCCATGGGCATCGACAACTTACCGGTCGTCTGCGCGGTTTTGACTGAGCCGCGAAAATTTTGCATGTAGAAACTCGGTCGCACGAAGGTCCACTTCAAGCCCGACGCCATGATGGCGTCCTCGGCGGCGATGTGCGCGAGCGGGATGGGGCTCGTCGTCCCACGAACGGCTTCGGGCGAGGAGAGTTTGATGAGCCAACCGAGGCGTGCGGCCTGCGCGGCTTTGGTGAACGCGAGTTCGGCGCGCTCTTGGAACTCGCCGTTCGGCATCACCAGCAGGGCGCGATCGACGCCGGCGAGGGCGCGTTGCAACGAAGCCGCGTCGTCCAAATCGCCTTGCACGAGTTCGATGCCTTTCTCACCCCACGGCGCAGCTTTCTCGAGGTTGCGAACCAGTGCGCGGAATTTGACGCCCTTGTCGAGCAGTGCACGCGCCGTGGCGCTGCCGATATTGCCGGTGATACCTGTCAGAAGAATCATGTTAGCCCCGAGTGATGTGTCGATTAATAGGTCGGTCGAGTTTTTGTAACGGGAAGTTAGCAAAACGGCAACGAAAACTTCACAAACCGTCCATATCGTAGCGACCGTGAAAATCCTGATGATATCGGACGTCTATTTTCCGCGCGTTAATGGCGTGTCGACGTCGATTAACACCTACCGTAGCGATCTGTTAGCGCTCGGGCACGAGTGCACTCTCGTGACGCCCTCGTACCCCGGTTTCGATGGGGCGACGGACGACACGAGTATCGTGCGGCTCCCGGCGATGCAGGTGCCGCGCGACCCCGAGGATCGGCTGTTCAAGTTCGGCGAAATCGACCGTTGGGCAGCGCGTCTGCGGCCAGAGGACGTCGACGTCGTACACGTGCAGACACCATTCGCCGCGCACTATGCCGGCATCAAGATCGCCCGGCGCTTGGGTGTGCCGGTCGTCGAAAGTTATCACACGTATTTCGAACATTATCTGCAGCACTACGTGCCCGTGCTGCCAGCATTCGTGACTCGCAGTCTCGCGCGACGGTTCACTGTTTCGCAGTGCGCACAAGTGCAAGCGATCATTTCGCCGTCGCGGCAAATGGCGGACGCACTGCGTGCGTATGGCGTGCAAACGCCCATCGACGTTTTGCCCACCGGTCTGCCCGCATACTGCTATCGCGCTGGCAACGGCGCACGGTTCCGGGCTGCACACGGCATCGGTCAGCACCGACCGGTCGCGCTGTTCGTCGGTCGAGTGGCGCACGAAAAAAACATCGACTTTTTGTTACACATGTTGAGCGATCTTCGGCAGCGAATACCCGACGTTTTGCTCATCGTCGCCGGAGAAGGGCCTGCCGAAGCCCACCTAAAAAAACTCGCCACCGATTTGGGTCTCAATCTCAATATTTTGTTCATCGGCTACATGGATCGACAGACGACGCTGCTCGATTGCTATCGCGCGGCCGACACGTTCGTTTTTGCATCGCGAACCGAGACGCAGGGTCTGGTGTTGATCGAGGCGCTCGCGCAGGGCACACCGGTGGTGTCGACCGCCGTGATGGGGACCGCCGACGTGATGGCGCAGGTCTCCGGTGGCGTCGTCGTACGCGAAAACGTCGAAGAGTTCGCGACCGCCGTCGCACGAGTGATGCGCGACGCCGAGTTACGCGCACAGCTGTCGGCAAAAGCACGCATCGATGCCGAGCGCTGGTCCTCGCGATCTTTTGCGGAGCGTTTGGTGCGCCTCTACGGCAAGGTCGTCGACGCCGAACCTGATTTTCGTACGACGGCGGTAACGCCGTGAGCGGATCCGGCGGTCCGACATTCGCGCGCGTCGACCAACTCGAATATCGTCTCTGTAAATTTGCCAACGCGGCAGCCCAGCGGCGTTTAATTCGTCGCTTTTTTCGCGCGGTGAGTCGCGCGGGTGACGGGCCGTTTTGGGTGATATGGATTCTCTCGATGCCGTTATGGCTCGGTAATGCCGGCTACGAGGTGGCCGGGCGCATGGCGATCGCCGGCATTCTCGGTTTGATCGTCTACAAAATTCTCAAAAAATTATTAGTGCGCGAACGACCCTACATCGGTTTGGTGGGGATCGACTGCGCGATGCCCCCGCTCGATCGTTATAGTTTTCCATCGGGTCACACGCTGCACGCGGTGATGTTCGCGACGCTGACCGCGCATTATCTGCCGGAGTTTTCTTTGGTGTTCGGCGGATTCGCCGTGTTGGTGGCGGTGTCCCGCGTCATTCTCGGCCTGCACTATCCGACGGACGTCGTCGTCGGCGCCGCACTCGGTTACGCCATCTCCCGCGCCGTTGCATTTTGAGCGAACAAAAAAAAGCTCCGAGGTTAATCGGAGCTCGAAGGGGCTGATCGCCAACAGGGGATAACGAAGCGACCAGTCGAGGAGTATCATCCACGCTCTTCGTTTCAATCGCGTGAAGTTTGGCATGCGTTATTTTCCGCATCGGCCGGCGTATCTGCTGGCGACGATCGCGACGGCCTTAATGTTCGGGTCGATCCTTGCGATGAGTCCGGTTGCCCATGCCGACGAAGATGACGAACTGACGACGATCGTGGTCACCTCGACCCGCCACCCGCGGTTGGTCGGCGCCGAGCCACTACGTGTCGAGGCCGTCCCGGCCGAGGAAATTGCGGAAAATTCGACGGTGCGCGTCGGTGATGTCACCTCGTTACTGCAGGAGTTACCCGGCATCCGGTTCGACGTGGGCTCCGGCGGCTTAGGCGCAACCGGCTTGCACTTACGCGGCCTACCGGCCCGACACACGCTCGTGTTGCGCGACGGCTTGCCATCGTCGGGCGCCGGCACGACCGGTTTTGGTTTGCTACAAATGCCGCCCGTCGACCTGCAACGGGTCGAGGTGATCAAAGGCGTTGCGACCCCGTTATACGGTTTGACGGCGCTCGCAGGCGTGTTGAATTTAGTCTCGACCGACGGTCGCGGCGAATCGGTGATGACCGTCGACAGGAGCTCGCGTGGTGCCGATAACGTGATCGCGTTGCTGCGCACCGAAGACGACTCCTGGCCCGATGCGGCGCTCACGATCGCTCGCAGTCGGCAACGACGCAGCGACATCGACGGTGACCGCTGGTTCGAGATTCCGGGTTACGAACGTGTCAGCGTGCGCCCGCGCGTTACGGTGCAGGACGATGCGGGTCGGTCGCTATTTTTGACCGCTGCCGCGACCGACGAGCAGCGAGTCGGCGGCACGGTGGATGCTCGCTCCGCGCTCGGTCGCGAATTCTCGTTGAGCTCGCGTTCTAAAGATCGCGAAGCGGGGTTCATTGCAAAAATCGCAGCAGACGAACGCGCGACGACCGAGGTGCGCGCCTCGTATCGTCGCATACAGCGCGATTTGCGCGTCGATCGGCGCAGCGATGATACGGTCCTGGAAACGTCGTGGTTCGAGTTGACGCACGGCGATTCGATCGGCGCACACGATTGGTTACTCGGTATCTCTGGCGCGCGTGAAAGCCTACAGTTTCAAGCACGTCCCGACCTCGCCTATTCCGGTACACAGTCGGGTGTTTTTTTGACCGATTCATTTACGATTCCGACGGACTGGTCCTGGCAAGTCGCGGCGCGTTATGAAACTGCGCAATCGCTGCGGCTCGGAAGTTTTCGGCTTGCCGTGCTTCATCAGCTCGCAGCCTCGACCGACTTGCGTCTGTCGGTCGGCCGCGGCGACTCGGCGCCGAATTACGACTTGGATGAGCTCGCCGACCTCGGCTTCGGCGCGCTCCGCGCCTCCCGCGCCGATCGCGCCGAACGCGCGACCGGTGCGAGTCTCGATCTCGATTGGAAAGACGAAGATTTAGAACTCGTCGTGGGCGTGTTCCATAGCGAACTCGAGCACTCACTCGAATTGCGCCGAACGAATGACGGACGATACGACATCGTCAACGCTGAATATCCACTGCGCGTCTCGGGTGTCGAAGGCGTCGCGCGTTACGTCGATGGTCCGTGGCATGTCATGGCATCTTGGACTCGGCTCTGGACGCAGGTCGGTGGCGCCGGAGCGTCGCATGAGTTACCGCTCACGCCGCGGTACACCGGCGAGTTAGCGGCATTGTACGAAGTCGCGGGCGCGTGGCGGCTGGGGCTGGAGTTCGCGTTCACCGGCCGACAGCAGCGCGACGAAGTCGGCGCGCCGTCCACACCGTCGACTTGCGAAATCAGCGTGCTCGCCGCACGTCACTTCGGCAACACTGTAGTTTTCGTGAATGCGATGAACCTCAACGACGTGCGGCAAACCAAACACGAGTCGTTTCTTAGAATGGGCGCTCCCGTCGGCGCCATCCCGACCCGTGACACTTGGAGTTCGCTGACCGGGCGCACGATCAATTTAGGCGTGAGAATTGAAATTTGATTGCGTCGGAACGGTTAAAACGCCATTTTGTTCACGAGTTCGCAACACTAATGTAACTTTCCCTTCGCATCCTCCGTCCTTTCGAATTATTCGAGGGCGTAGAAATGTCGCGTCAGTATCCGATCTTCGTGTTCGCAATGGGCCTCACTGCAGCAATACCTGCGCTCGGTCAACAGGCCAACTCCCGAGCGGCCAATGAGGCGGAACTCGACACCGTGGTGATTTCCGCCAAAGCGGGTGATTACACGAAGGACAAAGCAGGCTCCGCCGCCGCCGTCGCGCCCACACGGTCAAGCTTGCAAGCCACTCAACCGCAGTCGATCATCAGCCGCGATTTCATCGAACGCGCGGTCGCGCCAACTGCCGAATACAGTCGCGTCGTAGTCATCGCACCGAGCTTGTCTGGCGATTCGACCAACGGACCGGGTCTCAGCGAGACCAAAATCACGATGCGTGGTTTTTCCGATGATCAGTACAACATCACCTTCGACGGTATTCCCTGGGGCGATACGAATAATCCGGCGCACCACTCGACGTCGTTCTTTCCGGCTGCCGTCATGGGTTCGGCGATCGTCGAGCGTGGACCTGGTAACGCGAGCAACTTGGGCTATGCGACTTTCGGTGGCTCGATCAATTTGTTTTCGAAGAAACCCTCGGATGAGCAAGAAGGTCGTTTGTTCGTGTCTGGCGGCACCTGGAACACCCGCCTCTACGGTGGTGCGTTCGAGTCCGGAAAAATGGGATCGACGGATGCGACGTTGCAGCTGAACGTGCAGCGTCTCGAGTCGGACGGCTACGTCAACAACAACGCCATCGGCAGCAACAACTACACCGCAAAGTTCACGATGCCGGTCAACAACTCGAAGATGATACTTTTCTCTTCGATCAATCGAATCAAGTACGTTCAACCGGACAACAGCAACGGCCCGACGCTCGCGCAAGTCGCGGCGTTCGGCAAAAATTTTGGCTTGAATAACGATCCGACGAGCTTCAACTACCAAGGCTACAATTTCACGCACAAAGCGACCGATTTCGAATACCTGCGGCTCGAGTCTGATTGGGGCGATGGGTGGAAAACCGACGGCCGCGTGTACACCTACTCCTACGACAACCAGACGATTTCCTCGACCGACCCGACCGGGTTGACGGCTCCGGGCACGAAAGCCGCACCGACTGGCAATAAAAATATTCCCGGGATCGACAAACAAAACAAATATCGAGTGTACGGCGTGATGATGAACGTCGATAAGGATTTGTCCGTTGGCGTGTTACGCGCGGGGGTCTGGTACGAGTGGTCGCGTACTGATCGTCACCAGTACGATCTGGACCTGACGCTGGGTGTGCCGAACCCCGCAGAGACCTCGCCGACACCAGTTCAGTATCCGTCGATCAAGTTTGACCAGCAGTCGTCGATCTTGAATATACAACCGTATGCGGAGTTCATTTGGGAGCCTGGTGCAGGTTGGACGATTACGCCAGGCTACAAAAAAGCGCGCATCAATCGCTCATTGAGCGCATTGGTGAACCAAACGACCCGTTTGCCAGCTAATTTTCTGGTCGGCTACGAGAAGTCGCTGCCGTTCTTTACCGTCAACAAGCGGATCGGCGGCAACCTAGCGGTCTATGCGCAATATGCTCAGGGCTATCAAATTCCGGACCTGAATACGTTCTACATCACCGATCCGACCAAGAACAGCGCCGACCCGCAGACCTCGACGAATTACCAGGTTGGCATCATCGGTAAGTCCGATCGTTTTGCGTGGGATCTTGACGTCTACAAAATCGACTTCAAAAATAAAATGGTGTCGAACGGTTTGACGGGCGCCAACGCGGCGTTCATCAACATTGGTGGCGCCAAATATCAAGGAATCGAGGGTCAGCTGACGATGATCGTCGGCGGTGGTCTCGCGGTGTACGTGAACGGCTCGAGTAACAAAGCTGAGTCGTTGGAAACCGGTAAGCAGATTGCGCGCGCACCGCTCAAAACTTTCGGCGCCGGGGTGTTGTGGTCGGGCGGACCGATCGACACGTCGATCATCTACAAAATGACCGGCGAAACTTACCAAACCGAGTACACGCCAGCGACTGCAGCGAATTACGACAACTACAAAATCAAGGCGCGCTCGAACGTCGATTTCAGCGTTAGCTACAAGTGGGAGAAAGTGCTCGGCCTGCGGTCGCTCAAACTGCAGGCGAACGTCTTCAATTTGCAAAGCAATCAAGACGTGACCGCGATCGGCCTAGGTAAGACTGCGCTCGGTGATCAGTATCAATTTCAGGCGCCACGCAGCACGCAAATCTCTCTGCGTACGGAGTTTTGATGGCTCGTGTCGGTCTTTATGCGTCGATTATCGGCGCGATCGGCGTCGCGATGGTCGGCCACGTTTCGTCGGTTTCGGCCGCGGAAGCCACGCCGACGATCGAGCGGTACGTGCTCGAGTCACCGCCGGGTTTCGACGCGGTCACGCGCGACGGGCGGCGTCTCTTGCTGGACGTTGGCTCGGGGTTGGCGTTCAAATCGAAGCATGGTCGAACGCTGGAGTTCTATGCCGTCACCGATCGCGGGCCCAACGCCGACGGCCCGGGAAAAGTCGAGCGACCTGCGGGCTCGGGCAGCAAGGTTTTTTTGGTCCCGGGCTTTCAGCCCACGCTCGGTGTCGTTCGAGTGGCCGACGGGCATGCACGACTCGTGTCGACGCGACCGTTGATCAACCTCGACGGCACTGCAGTCACCGGACTGCCACCCGATGAGAAGTCCGCGAAGCAGTTGGCGGAAGTGCCACTGGACGCCGACTATCGGTTCGACGCCGGTGCTCGACGGTTCGACCCTCAAGGTTTGGACTTGGAAGCCGTGACCGGGCCCGATAAAGACGGCAAGCTTTGGATGTCGGACGAGTACGGCCCGTACATTCTCCGCGTCGATGCGCGCACGGGAAAAATCTTGCAAAAGTGGGCTCCGGGCACGACCGCAAAAGATCTGCCGGTGGTGTTCGGGGAACGGCGGACCAATCGTGGCTTGGAGGGCCTCACGCTCGATTCGTCGAACGACAAGCTGTACGGCAGCTTACAAAGCCCAATCGATCCGCAAAGCGCCGACGGTAAATCGCTCAAAGCACGTACCAAGGACGGCAGTTCGGTCGAGATCAAGCACCAAGCGAAATTCCTGCGCTGGTTGGAGCTTGATCCTCGAACGGGCGCGCGCCGAACGTTCGCTTACCCCCTCGACGGGTCGCTCTATGAAAAAGGACGCACCGGCGCCGCGAAGGTGGGCGACATCGTCGCGCTGGGCTCCGGCAAGTTTCTAGCGATCGAGCAGGGCTCGCGTCGAAGCGACGGCAAGATTCAGAATTGGCTGATGCGGGTGGAGCTCGCGCCCGGAACCACGGACATCACCGAGTTCGGGCATACGCTGGAAACCAGCAGCATCGCGGGTGATTCGGTCGAGGGGGCGGACTACAACGCGATCATACCGCTCAAGAAAGAGCGCGTGCTTGATCTGAATGCCGTCGGTTGGACGCAAGCAAAAGCCGAGGGTTTGGCCATCGTCGACGATCGAACGATCGCCATCATCAACGACAACGATTTTGGTTTAGCGTCGGAGCTGCGAGACACAACTGGTCGACCGGTCGCCGGCAGCATCGAAGATTGCACCGTCGATGGAGAGTCGGGCCAACTGCATGCCTGCGCATCCGCCGATGCAGTGCGAGGAGCTCTCATCATCGCTGATCGCAATGACGCACCGGTCGAACTGTGGGTCATTCGATTCGATCAGTCGCTCTCGACCATCAAAGAATTGTCGCGATAAATTAATAAATCCTTCACTTTCGCGTCACGCGAGTCCCGCATAGTGCGCGCCGTCAAGGTCGCACGGGAATACGCGATTGAGTCCGGTGAGCACCCTTGAGCGCCGCGTGCGCAGCATCTTCATCTCCGACATCCACCTCGGAACGCGCGGTTGCAATGCTACCGCATTACTTGAATTTCTTCGCGAAGTACAAACCGACAAACTCTATCTAGTCGGCGATATCGTCGATCTGTGGAGCATGCGTCGCAGTTTTTATTGGCCGCAGGAACATAACAACGTCGTCCGTACCATCTTGGGTAAAGCCAAGCACGGGACGGAGGTCATCTTCGTGCCGGGTAATCACGATGAAGACTTCCGAGAATTCACTGGCTCGGTGTTCGGTAACCTTCGCGTGGAACGGGACTGCCTGCACGTCACGGCGAAGGGTGAACGACTTTTGGTGCTACACGGCGACGAGTTCGACAGCGTCGTCAAATGCAGCCCGTGGCTCGCTAAGCTCGGCTCGCACGCCTACGATTTCTCAATCGAAATGAATCGGCATTTCAATAAGATCCGGCGCGCTTTCGGCTATCCGTACTGGTCGCTGTCCGGTTATTTGAAACACAAAGTCAAAAATGCTGTCAGCTATATCTCGAGTTTCGAGCAAGCCGTCGCTCACGAGGCGCGACGACGCGGGCTCGATGGGGTCGTTTGTGGCCACATTCACCGTCCAGAAATCAGTCGTATAGCCGACGTCCTTTACTGTAACGACGGCGACTGGGTCGAGAGTTGTTCGGCCCTCGTCGAAGATCGAAACGGTCGGCTATCGATTTGGAATTGGAACGAAATCCGCGACTCTTTGGTGGCGGCCGTGCCGGAAGCCGGAGCGCTCGGCGAAGCGGCATGAGCGATGCGTTCGAGATTCGACTGCTCTCAATCCTGGATCGCGGTGTGTACCGTGGCCGTATCTCTTTTGACCGCGAACTCGAGCGGCTTCGCCGCGGCGAAAACACAGGCAAATGGCGTCGCCACCTCATCGGACAGGCGAGGTGCGAGCCTCGTCGCGATCGCTCGTCGTTGTGCCCGCATGGTCACTTTGGAGTGGCGCATGCCGAGTCATGGATTGATCGCGACCGAAGAGTTGGTCGCTGACGGGTCGAATTGGTCGCTCTATCGGCTGACTCGCGACAACCTGGCTGCATCGTTCGAGGCGCGGCGTCATGGCGATACGATCGACCTAGTTGCGCAACGCGGCGACGGTAAGCCGCCGCAACACAAACGATTGCTCGGTGTGCGGAAAGACGTGTTGGTCGGACCTGCGTTAGCCGTTTACCTGCACGACAACCTTGCGAGCCTGCGTCGTGGCGCGGCGCTCGACTTCGAATTTTTGGTCGTCGATCACGCCTTAATCTTGGGCCTACGGGCGCGACCAATGGACTACGGTACGGACGGCAGCATCAGAGTAAAGGTGGAGGCATCATCACCACTGATGCGGCCGTTCGTACCGACCACTACGATGATCTTTGCGCCGGAAGGCAAACTGTCGAGTTTGACCGGTATGCTGCCGCTGCAAGACGGAACGGCGCGTCAACCCGTTTCGGTCGAAGGCAGTGTAACTTTCGGTCTCGAGACCGGGGAGATCGAAGCAGACGACTGTCGGATCGTGCGTCCGGCGGCATGATTACGGAATCGTGATAGCGACTCGGGTGCCATGTATTTTCCGAGTACTTCGTCCGGAGTGCGACGCAGGTCGACGATCGTTAAGCAATCTAGGCAATTGCCGAACGCCGGATCGACATTGAAACCGACCACACGGCCACCCAACTTCAAATATTGGCGTAGCAACACGGGCACTGCCCGCGCGCGACCTTGGTGCTCGTCTGGCCAATATTTCGCGAGATCGTCGATCCTCGCGAGCGTCGCGAGCTCACGGTTCAGTGAGCCGAGTGAGCCTGCCGGCCGGAAGGGCGTGCGGGGCTTGAGTAGTGCACCGAGTAGCGGATCGAAATGATGCCACCGAAGATAGCGCACGAGCAGCTCTCTTGAGCTTTGGTCGTAATCGGCGCTGATGCTGACCGGCCCGAGTAACTTCGCGTACCGTGGGTGACGCGACACGAATTCTGCGATGCCAGCCCAAAGTGCCATCAAGGGCGTCAAACCACGTTGGTATTCCGCTCGAACGAACGAGCGGCCGAGCTCCAGTGCTGGTCCTAACAGACCGAAGAACGGCTCGCTGATTTCGAACAGCGTGCTGAGATACAACGCTTTACGCCCATATTGCCGCCGAACCTGATCGATTCGAGCCATTCGATATGCACCCACCAATTGGTTTTTACGGGTGTCCCAAGCGAATAGATGTTCATAGTAATGATCGAAGCGATCGAGATCGCGTGCGCGGCCAGTGCCTTCGCCGACCGAGCGAAAAGTGATCTCGCGCAAGCGACCGATCTCGGCGAGTATTCGTGGAATACGATGGCCGACGACTGCATAAACATGTAACGGTCCTAGCTCGGTCAATTTGCACGAACTGGGCAGCGAGCCGATTTCGTCGGCGATTTCTTGCGGATCGCCCTGCGGCGCAATGGGCTCTTCGAGTGTCGTGTCGTGCGCGGGCAAGCACGTACGCCGTTCGTCGGGCCGCGGCGCAGCGAGGGAATACAGTCGAATTCTCAGCAAGCGCTCAAGATCGGCGTGGTGTTCGATCGCCCCGATCCGTTCGGCGGTGACAGCGGTGCCGAGTCGCAAGTCGAGTCGAGTGCCGCGCTTGTTAGTGACCTCTCGCGGCAGCAACAGCGTACGCAGCGACGGATGTAGTAAGCCCGCGAGTTGAAAGCCCATGCCGTTACTGCCGTGTACGTACAAAGGCAGAACGGGTGCCTTGGCCAACCTCAGCAAACTCAACGCCGAGCGCTTCCAAGGTGGATCGACGACGCAGCGATGATTGAGATCTAGGTGCGCGACCTCACCCGCAGGAAACATTAGCAGCGCGCCGCCACTCCACACGTGTCGCAGCGCTCGACGAACCGCCAAAATATTTTTTTGCGCAGCCTCTTTACTGCCGAAGTTGTCGACCGCGATCAGCGTCCTCTTGAGCGCTTCGATCTCGCCCAGCCCCTGCGTTGCTACGACTCTCAGATCCGGACGGAAGCGCAGCAGCGCAGCGATCGTCGCCAGTCCGTCGATGCCACCATAGGGATGATTGGCTGCGATGACGATCGGTCCATGACGCGGGATTCGCGCGGCCTCGTCCGCTGGTAACGTCCAATCAACATCCAACGCCGACAACGCCGCGTCGATGAACGCTAGGCCTTCGGCAGCGGCTGGTAATTGGCGATAGAGTCGTTCAAGCCGGTCGATGCCCGTGATCCGGCCGAATTGTTGCCACAACCACGGTGGCACGGGTTTCGGCCGTGGCAACAGCGGGCTGTGGCGGCGCTCAGTGACTGATGGTGACGGCATTGCTGAGTCTCGTCGTCCGTTTGTGCGAAGCGCGAACGGTGGGTGTCAAAAGATTTAGGAATTCATTGGTCGAGGACGTCCAGGAATGCTCACGTGCGAATTCGATACAATCCTCGCGATCGAGGGCGAGTGCGTCGAGTGCCGCCCGACGCAGATCTGAGTCCAAACAACCGGTGATCCCGGGCAGTACCACGTCCTTCGGGCCGGTGACGGGGAAGGCGGCGACCGGTACACCGCAGGCCATCGCTTCTAGCATGACGAGACCGAAGGTGTCGGTCAGACTGGGGAAGACCAAGACGTCGGACGCGGCAAGACGGGCTGCCAAAGTCTCGCCGTGCAGAGCCCCAGCGAACGTCACCTGTGGATATTTGGTTTTTAACGCCGCGAGGGCTGGGCCGTCGCCGATCACTAGCTTGTGACCGGGCAAATCCAACGACAAAAACGCCTCGACGTTTTTCTCCACCGATACTCGTCCGAGATAGACGAAAGTCGGTCGACCGGTGCTCGGTCGCGCGGTAATCGGTCGAAACAAAGACGTGTCGACACCGCGACTCCAAAGCGCGAGTCGACGAAAACCACGGCTACCGAGAGTCTCTTTGAGTGACGGCGTGGCGACCATGACCCGAGTCGCTGGCAGATGAAACCAGTGGAGGTAGGCGTAGGTCAAGGCGCGTGGGATCGGCCAGCGCGCACGCAGATACTCCGGAAACTGTGTGTGGTACGAAGTCGTGAATCGCAGGCGGTGATCGAGACACCAATTTCGTGCTGCCACACCCAACGGTCCTTCGGTGGCGATATGCACGCGTTCGGCTTGCAGGTTGGTGAGTTTGCGGCGTACGGCATCGTCTTGCCAAAGCGCCAGTCGAATCGTGGGGTAGGACGGGCAAGGCACCGTCCGGAATTGCTCCGGCGAGATCCGATGCACCTCGTGACCGCGTACTCGCAATTCTTTAATGGTGTGCCGCAGCGTTTGAACGACGCCGTTCAGTTGCGGTTCCCATGCATCGGTGACGAGTGCAATGCGCACTCGCTAACGTTGCACGGATTACATTGCAACGAAGTTAAAGATTCAAAATTCCTTCGACCAACCGATCGAGATGCTGCATCGATGTGAAAACGTGAGGCGTGACGCGCACACATGCGCCGCTCGCTAGCCCGGTTCGATGCACGGTGAACACGCCGTATTGATCGAACAACGCTTTCGCGACGTTTACATTGTCCATCGTCGAAGATTTTCCCTTGAGGCGAAAGGCTCCGATTGCGCCGGCGAGCTCAAGGTCGCTAGGGGTGATGAGTTCGACACGATCCACTTCACGCAGGCGATCCATCCATCGATTGCGCAAATAGGATAGGCGAGCGATTTTAGCGGCAGGGCCGAGCGCTTCGTGGAATGCGAGCGCCTCGTCCAGTGCGAGTAAGGCGGCGAAATTGCTCGTTCCCGTGTGCACGCGATCACGAACATCATCGTGGGTCGGGAAATCGTGTGTTCCCATGTATGGCTCGAAATCGACGATACGCTCGCGACGAATCCAAATCAGCCCGACGCCGAGTGGCGCTCCGATCCATTTATGCGCATTGAGGCCGGCGCAATCGACACCTAGGTCGTGAAGGTCGAGAGGGATCTGTCCCCAGGCGTGCGCAGCGTCCAATACCGTGACGACCCCGTGACGACGGGCAAGTGCGGCGAGTTCTTTGATCGGTAACACGAGACCGTGACGATGGCTCACGTGCGTCAATAACAGCAAACGCACGTTCGGATGCGCGAGCAAACCTCGCTCGTACGCATCGATCAAGTTTTGACGTGTCGCCGGCAGAGGTAAGTCAAGCTTGATCGATTCGACACCGCGACGGTCGGTCAACCATCGCATCGTCGCTTGCATAGCGTCGTAATCGACGTCCGCGTACAGCACCGCATCGCCCGACTTCAGATGTCGATAGCCGCTTATCAGGGCCTGCAAGGCCTCGGTTGCTCCCCGTGTGAACGTCAGTTCTGCGAGGTCGACTCGAAGTCGGTCCGCGACACGGCTGCGCAATCGATTCGTGTCTTCCGGAAATTGCCGTCGCGCATAAAAGGCTCCAGCGCGATTCACTTCCCGCAGGTGCCCCTGGTAGGCGGCCATAACCGGCAGAGCGACCGGACCGAAATTACCGTATTCGAGGTTGATG
The DNA here is from genome assembly GCA_010027845.1 of Gammaproteobacteria bacterium. GTDB lineage: Bacteria > Pseudomonadota > Gammaproteobacteria > Steroidobacterales > Steroidobacteraceae > UBA964. The sequence goes on along the minus strand of RGUL01000004.1, from coordinate 49,020 downwards.
AAATCTTTGGGAGTGTCGTAGAACTGGCCGACCGATTGCCAATATCGCTCATCGTCCGCCGCCACCGCGTCACCGCGTAACCCGCGGGTCGTTGCCGCGAACGAGCCGGAGGCTGCCCCGAGCAGCAAGCCTCCGGCTAGGATTTCACGCCGCGTCGTGCGGCTCACGAATCGAAGAACTCAGAAAGAAAACTCGACTCTCGCATAGTAGTACCCGCCGTCCGTGCTGTAGGGAGAGTTGCGAGAGTAGACGAGACCGCGGAAGGTTTGCCACTTGGCCTTGTCCGGATATCGATCGAGGATGTTCTCGCCGCCGATGCGCAGTTTTGTACGCTCCAGTAAATCGACATTTACGACTAGGTCGAGAAAATTGACCGCGCTGAAAACTTGCGGCGCGAAGGTCGGATAGGTTGCGCCCGGCGCTGCGGAGTTCGGAAACGTGTCGGTCCAATCCGACCATTCGCCGTAATGGCGACCACGCAGCGTGACCTCGAATCGGTCGAATTTATAGGCGGCGCTGACCGTCGCCCGTTGCTTGGGTAAGGAATCTTCCGTCATCTTCTTTGCGTACGGGTTCAGTGCGCGTGACCCTCCGGTGATCTCGGTATCGATCACGCTGATGGCCCCGGTCACCGTCAGGCGTCCGCTACCGACCATAGCGCCGTAGCTAGCTACGAAGTCGACCCCTTGGGTTTGAGTGTCGTAATCGTTTTGCAGGAAGTTCGCGGAGTAGATGTTTTGGAGATTCGGAATTTTGAGTGCCGTCAGAGCGGTATTCTCGGCGGCGGTGAGCACGTACGAGGTGCTGGTGTTCAAGCGGTTCCGGATATCGATGCGATACAAGTCGACGGTCGACTGAAAGCCGTTACCAGCATCCCAAGTGGCGCCGAGCGAATAGTTCCGTGACTTTTCGGCTTGCAGCGGCTTGATATTGACGCCCGGTCTTTGATTTAACAACGCTGCGACCGGACCGATCGGGCTGAAGCGGCCTGTGGTCGTGATCGATGCGGCAGCGCTTGGCAAGAACTGCGAAAGGCCCTCGCTGTATGTTTGCGCTGGCGTCGGCGCGCGGAAGCCGCTCGATATCGTCCCACGCAGCGCAAATCCCTCGGTGAGCTCGAGGCGATTCGATAACTTGAAGGTCAAAGAATTTCCGAAGGTCGAAAAATTTTCGTAACGTGCCGCGGCATCGACGCTCCAAGCGTTGGTGACCCTAGAAAAGAGATTGACATAAGCCGCCTCGCTGCGTTGGGACCACGTACCGGCGTTTACTGGCGCGTAACCCGGGAAGCCGCTCGAGCAGCAAGAGAGCGCCGGCGTTCCGTATGCGCCCGGGCCGAATGTGTACGAGGCTTCTTCACCAGGTTGTATCGTGAATTTTTCGCGACGATATTCGGCGCCGAACGCCAAGACTGCGGCATTCTCGCTGGCAGTCAGCGGTAGAGAGCCGTCGAGGTTAATGTTCATCTCGTCTTGTTTAACGGTACCGTCATCGAAAGACGTCGGGCTCTTCGGGCCGAGTGAGGCATTGATCGAATTAGTCATGACGTAGTTGATACGGTTGTTACCCGTGCCGACACTCAGATCGAGCTTCACGTCGCCCAACGCGCCTTTGGCACCGACGACCAAACTCATATCTTCGTCTTTGCTACCAAAATGTGGCGTGAAACCAGCCGGATAGACGCTGAGCAAGGTCCAGCCGGGGAACGCGGTGGTGGGTTTGAACAGACTCGCGTAGTTCCCGACTGGTCCGCGATAGTTGAAATCGCCGACCCCCTTGCCCGAGCCGTAAGTACCGAAGGCGTACAACGACGCATCACCGATAGTCATCCCGCTCGTCAAAGAAAGTCGGGTCGCTTGCCGCGAAGGTTTGCCCCAGTTGACGTCCGGATTCGGAAAAGACAGCGACGGAAATGCGGCTTGCGAGGCTGCGGCATTCGTCGACTGAACCGATCGGGAGGTGTAGCCGGCGTCAGAATATTCCAGCGTCACCGCCGCGAAACTCTCATCGGACTTGACGCCTGCGCGCAGCCCCGCGCGCGGTCCGGCACCGTCGCCCTTGAACTGAGAGCCATACTGGGCAAAGGCACGAAAGCCTGGACTATCATCGAGGTTAAGATTGATGACGCCGGCGATCGCATCGGAGCCATATTGTGCTGCTGCGCCCTCGCGCAACACGTCGACGGTTTTCAACGCCGAGTTGGGCACTTGATCGAGATCGGGCGCTTGGAAGGCGCTGCCGTAACTCGGGTTCATCATCATCGCAGAGCGGTGCATACGCTTACCGTTGAGCAGCACCAACGTTTGATCCGGCGACAAATTTCTTAGTCGCGCCGGACGGACGAATATCGTGGCATCCAATGCCGGAAGGGTCTGAACACTGAACGCGGGCACGAGGCTCGCCAACGTCTCGACCAGTTCGGCCGAACCGGTTTGGTCGATCGCATCTTTCGAGATGACGTCGATCGGCTCTAAGCTTTCGATCGCCGAGCGTGGCGCAACCCGCGTGCCGGTGATCGTGACGAGTTCGAGACCATCGTCCCTATTTGTCGCCTTTGCGGGCTCGTCAGCGTGCGTGGCAGTTGCCGCCAGAATTGTCATTAGTAGTAAAACAGTTTTGCATCGCATTGAAGTTGACCCTCCCATCAGAGGGCCGGCATGTTATGCGCGGGTTGTGACACGGAGATTTAGCTTGCGTGACAGTTCGAGATGTCACCACCATGTCATTGACCCGAGCGATACTTTTGTTACGTTCATACGAAAACTAGCGGAGAACAAAGATGTTGATCGATCGACGCAATTTGTTGCAGGCCTCGATGCTCGGCGTCGGGATGTTGTCCGTTCCGGGGCTCGCCGCCGCATTGTCGAACCGCGGGTTTTCGCATGGCGTTGCGAGTGGTGAACCGTCGGCACGGTCGGTGCTGCTGTGGACGAGATTCGTCGCGGACAGCGAACGCAAGCTTCGTGTCGAGGTTGCGAGAGACGTGCGATTTCGCAAGATCGTCGCCGGTGCTGAGGCGCTCGCGTCGCCCGAGCGCGACCACACGGCAAAAGTTGTCGTCTCCGGTTTATCGCCGAATCGCTGGTACTTTTATCGCTTCATCGCACCGGACGGCTCGATCAGCCGTACCGGCCGTACTCGAACGCTACCGGAAGGGTCAGTCGACCAATTCGGCCTCGCGTTGTTTTCCTGCTCCAATTTGCCGTTTGGATACTTCAACGCTTACGCCCACGCGGCGGCGCGGGAAGATTTGGATCTCGCCGTGCACGTCGGCGACTACGTGTACGAATATCAGCGCGGTGTTTATCCAGACCCCAAGTCCGTGATCGATGGCCGAGTGATCGAACCCGCCCACGAAATTTTAACCCTGGCAGACTATCGCCTGCGTTACGCAAGCTATCGCCTCGATCCCGATCTGCAGCGACTGCACGCACGCATGCCGATGATCGCGCAATGGGACGATCACGAAACTGCGAACGACAGTTGGCGGGACGGCGCCGAAAATCATCAGAGCGATACCGAGGGCAGTTGGTCGGCCCGCAAAGCGATCGCCGAACGGGTATACCGCGAATGGATGCCGGTGTCGGATGACTACTGGTCAAGTTATCAAATCGGTCAGCTCGCTACCTTATTCAAAGTCGAAACTCGCTTGGTCGCGCGCAGCGCGCCGCTCGATCTCATCGCCGCCGTCCGTGTCGGCGGCGATGTCGACAAGGCCGTCCGCAAATTCCGCGACGAGCAATGGCGCGACCCTGCTCGAACCTTGATGGGTCCCGAGCAAGAACATTGGCTACACGCGGGGTTGCTCGAGTCGAAACGCAACGGCACACGGTGGCAAATACTCGCGCAGCAAGTGGTGATGGGCGAGGTTTTGATGCCACAACAGATCGCCGGATGGCTGCGCCCCGATTCGCCAGCGAGCATGCGCCAGTACGTGCAACTCGGTATCGCCGCCGCTCGTAACGGGGTGCCGTTCAACTTCGATAGTTGGGGTGGTTTTCCGGACGCTCGCGATCGACTGTTACGCGCGGCGTTGTCGTCGAACGCCGATCTCTTGGTGCTCTCGGGTGACAGTCACAACGCGTGGGGACAAAATCTGGCGGTCGACGGGGCTTCGGCCGGCGTCGAACTTGCAGGTCACTCGGTCACGTCACCGGGTTACGAAAAGTTTGCACCGCAAATTTCGCGAGACGAGTTCGCGGCCGTGATGCGAGGCGCAAACCCTGGCCTCGCGTACACCGAGCTCGCTCGTCGCGGCTACGTGAGTTTGATTCTCCGCCCGACACAAGCCGAGGGACGCTGGCATTTCATGCGTACCGTCGCGCAACGTGATCCGAGTGTCGAAGAGACGCGCACGATGACCGTTCAAGCGGGTCAGCGGAAGTTTGATCAGGGTTGATCGTCGAGCGGTTTTTTTGGCATCGAGGTCAGCGGTAGCGACAGTCCCATCCAGAGCGTGCCGAGCGCGAAAGCGGCCGGCAAAAACCAAGTCGATAGATCGAGACCTGTCTTTTGTAGGGCCGCGATACTGAGCGATGAAACGGCTTTGCCGGAACGATAGCCGAAGACGTCGATCAATTCTTTGGTCCGGTAACGACCATCGAAACTTAGCGGTAAATAAACGAGTTCCTTGGCGCCGCGAAACAGCGAGTAGTCCAATGCTTTAAAGGCCATGAACGCGGCGCTAACCGACCAGAGAGAGGGCGCGAGCAGTGCCCAGCCGATGGCGCCGAGTTGGACGGCCGGCATCAACAAGTGAACTTGTCGCAGGCTGAACCGTGTGAGGAACAAAGGCGTCAGTAAGAATTGAGAAAACAAAGCAACCGAGTTGAGATAGAACCAAAACTGCCCTTGAAAGGCCGTCTCTGCATCACGCCGACCAGCATACGCGAGCGACGACAAATTCTGAAACTTCAGTTCCAGTAGCGAAGAGAGCATCTGGGTGACGAGCACCACCGCTAAGAGCGCGGCGAGTCGCCGGTCGTTACGGATCAAATCCCAACCGAGTGCAGAGCGCTGCCTGACCGGTGACGACGTTTCACGTGGTGCGGGCTCGCCGAAATGGCGGTAGGTGGAATTGACAAGCCAAGCGGCAGGCAACAAGGTCGCAGCACCGATTAATAGCAATGCCTCGGTACCGAGCGGTAAGGCCGCTGTCGATACGATCCAGCCGCCCATGATGCTGCCGAACCCTGCGACTCCGGTGATCGGACCGTTGAGGCGTCGGGCACTCGGTTCGGTCAATTTGGAGTTGAGGTAACTCCAGTATTGCTCGATCAACAGCACGATATAGAACTCTTTGAGCCAGTAGAGCAGCAGCGTCGCCGGCTGTAGTCCGCTATGAATCGCGATGAACGAGAGCGTTATAAGCAGTGAAAATCCTAGTGTCGTCGTCACGACAGTTCGTCGTGGTCCGAGCGCGGTCAAGAGTTTGCTATACGCCCAGAGGCCGACCAATGTGACGATCGGGGTAGTCGCCATCGCAAGCGGCAGGATGTTCGGGCCGTAAGCCGTCTTCAACAACACCGTGGCTGCTGAGCGTAACGACTCATAGCCGGCGAGGGTAAAAATCGCTGTGATCGCCATGCGGAACGCGAGCTTACGTTCGGCCCCGGAATCCGTGTGGGCGCCGCTCATGATCTAAGTTCGGCGACGTGTCGCATCAATATTTGGAGATCGTGTAGCGACGCATCGACACAGGTCGGAGCATCTCCGGCAACTTTCGCAGCGTCGTCCCACCGTCGTAACGCGAGCGCGTCAGCCGCTGCCGGCTGGCAGATGAAGACATCCGCTTCCTCGGCCGTCATCGGACCGCCTTGCAGTGCCAAGCTGCGCATCGAGTCGCCGGAAAGTCGTCGAAGATAGTCGGGGTCCACCTTCGTCAGATACCGTTTGGCGCGGACGTGTAATCCGACAATCTCGGCCACTCGCTGCCCGAACAGAGGCGCTAAAATGAGTCGGCCAGACGTTTCGTGGCGATCGTCGAGGCCGCGTAACGTCGGCGATCCGTCGTCCTCAATCAAAAGATGGCCGATATCGTGCAGCCATCCGGCTAACTCGAGCTCTGAATCGTCGGTCGCTTCTCGGGCATATCGTGCCGTTTGCCACGCATGCTCGAGTTGCGTGACCGGCTCGTCGGCATAGCGGCGTGAGCCGCGGGCCCTGAAAAGTTCTGCAATATCCGGTATGGCGATCATGACCGCAGCATAAATAGTTCGACCGCATATTTCCGTTACAAGGGGATGACGTCATTGATTCTTAACGATGTCCCTCTACCGTCGCGGCATGGACAGTGACGCGATACGAATCTCCGATTGCTCGAAATCGTTCGGCGGTCACCGCATTTTGACGCAGATCTCCCTAAGGATTGAATCTGGTGAGCGGGTGGCTATCGTGGGTCCCTCCGGGTCGGGCAAGTCCACACTGCTACGCTTGATTGCTGGACTTGAATGCGTGGACCGCAACTCGGGCGATATCGTCGTACTCGGTCATCCCATTCAAACGCGCGGACGTATCTCAAAAAAAATACGGGAAGTCCGGACACGGATTGGCGTCATCTTTCAACAGTACAACTTAGTCGGACCGCTGTCGTTGCTGACCAACGCCTTGTTGGGAGCGGCGGGGCGGACGCCGGTTTGGCGCATGGTGACCGGACGAATTATGCCGTCAGACCTTCAGGCTGCGAGAGATGCTTTGTCGATCGTCGGGTTGAGCGATCACGCCTTGCAGCGCGCGTCCACTCTGTCCGGCGGACAGCAGCAACGTGGCGCCATTGCGCGAGTTTTAGTTCAAGGCGCTCATGTCGTATTGGCAGACGAACCCGTTGCCGCACTCGACGTCGAGTCATGTGGACGTGTAATGCGTCATCTGGTCGAACTCAACGAGAGCCGCGGCGTGACCCTGTTGATCACTCTCCATCAATTGGATCTGGCGCGTCGCCATTGCCATCGAATCGTCGCCCTTAAGTCCGGAAAAATCGTCTTTGACGGTACGCCGGAATCGTTCGACGACGCTGTTGCACAGCAGGTATTCGCGTGTTGAGTCTTTTTCGGGCGATTACGGTCGCTTGCGTGCTCGTTTTGGGGGCTGGCCTCGTTCAAGCGCAAGAAATCGTGTTCGGCGTGATCGCGACAGATTCCTCGTCGATCCAACGTACGCGTTGGGAGCCGTTCTTTCGCGACATGGAACGCAAGACGGGACTCAAAGTGCGCGGATTTTACGCCCCGGATTATGCCGGGGTGGTCGAGGCGATGCGCTTTCGTAAGGTGGATGTTGCGTGGCTGGGGAACAAAGCTGCGATCGCAGCTGTCGATCGTGCGAAGGGCGAAGTATTTGCGCAAATTTACTACTCGGATGGATCGGCCGCCTATTACAGTCTTCTAATCACCCGAGTGGACTCGCCGTTGCGGACCATCGAAGACGTCCTCGCGCGAGCAGGTGACTTGAAACTAGGAATCGGTGATCCGAGTTCGACCTCCGGCTATCTGTATCCGGTGCGGTATCTTTTCGACGAGAACCGTGTCGACTATCGAACGGCTTTCAAAGCCGTAAACATGGCGGGCCATGCCTCCAACATACAAGCGGTGTTGGCACGGCAGGTTGATGTCGCCATCACTGATTCCGAAGATCTTCAAAAATTGAAAATCAATCAGCCTGCACGCCGAGCACAAGTTCGCGAGTTGTGGCGGAGTCCGCCGATTCCTAGCGATCCACTCGTTTGGCGAGCCGATTTGCCGACCACTTTGAAAGCGAAAATCGAGTCGTTCGTCATCGACTACGGCAAGACGGACGCTGCGGAGCGAGCAGTTTTGAAGAACATGTACGACTACGGCGGTTTTAAGAAATCGTCTAATTTGCAACTGATGCCGATTAGAGAGCTAGAGCGCCTCCGAGGGTCGCAGCCGTGAGCGGTGTCCGGTACCTCTGGATGGGGTTGACTGCGTTACTCGTCACTTGGGCGTGGAACGGCGCCGATATCCAGCCGATGCAGTTATTCGCGAACGCCGACAACATCCTCGAGTACGGTGCGGATTTCCTGCCGCCGGATTTCACCGATTGGCGTCTGTACGCACGCGAGACGATTACCACGGTGCAAATCGCGATTTGCGGAACTTTTCTCGCCGTAATCGCTGCCGTGCCATTCGGTTTGCTCAGCGCTGAGAATGTCGTGCCGTCGGTAATTTATCAACCGGTTCGGCGACTGATGGATGCTTGTCGGGCGATCAATGAAATGGTTTTCGCGATGTTGTTCATCGTCGCGGTGGGCTTGGGACCGTTTGCAGGTGTTTTGGCGCTCGCAGTGACGACTGCCGGAACTTTAGGAAAGCTTTTCGCTGAGGCGGTCGAGACGATCGACAGTCAACCAGTGCTCGCGATTCGCGCCACCGGCGCGAGTCGCCTGACGGAAATAATCTTCGGAGTTCTGCCTCAAGTGACGCAGCTTTGGGCCAGCTACGTTCTTTACCGATTCGAGGCTAACGTTCGTTCCGCCTCGGTGGTGGGCATGGTGGGGGCGGGCGGAATCGGCGTGGTGCTGGTCGAGGTGATCAAGGGGTTTCAGTATGCCCAGACGTCCGCGGTGTTGATCATTTTGATCGGCACCGTGACCTTGACCGATTTGTTTTCCGCCTACGTCAGGAAACGGATTGCATGACCGAGAAATTCGATGTTCTGGTCGTCGGCGCAGGAATCGTCGGGCTTGCTCACGCAGTCGAGGCGGCTCGGCGCGGACTACGAGTTGCGATCGTTGAGCGCGATCATTTTTGTATTGGGTCTTCGGTACGCAATTTCGGCTTCATCACGGTTACCGGTCAGCCGGAGGGTGAAACCTGGCGACGCGCGAGAAGAACGCGCGATTTATGGGTGCGAATCACCTCGGACGCATCAATTCCGATCGAGCAGCGTGGGTTGTGGGTTATCGGACGGCGCAAAGCGGCGGCGGCAGTGCTGGAGGAGTTTTTGTCGACCGATATGGGACGAGAATGTCGAGTGCTCTCCGCGGGCGAAATTCAGCAAACTCTGCCCTATCTCAATCTCGAGAGCGCGGCGGCGGTCTTGTACTCGCCGCACGAGATCCGGATCGAGTCGCGCGTCGCGATACCCCGACTAGCCGAGTGGCTCGAGCGAGTACGCGGCGTTCGAATTTTTTGGGGAACGACGGTGGTAGACGTTCAGGCCGACCGAGTCTTGACCAACTTCGGTCAGATTCACGCTGAGAGGATCGTCGTCTGCCCGGGCACTGACTTAACGGGCATCATCGCGCCGTGGATCGCCGATCTGTCGCTGCGCTTGACTCGTCTGCAAATGCTTCGCGTCAAACCGCACGATCGACTCGACGTGCCGTCCGCGGTCATGTCCGACCTCAGCCTCGTACGCTACGGTGGGTATACGGCGCGCAAGGCCTCAGCGCATTTGATGAATCAGCTCGCGGCCGAGGAGGCGGAGGCTTTAGAGGCAGGTATTCACTTAATTGCCGTGCAAAGCGCGGACGGTACGTTCGTCATTGGCGACTCGCATCACGAGCAACGGGCCGCGCAACCTTTCGCCAGCGAAAAAATCGATCAAATTATTTTACGCTTGTTCGCAGAGGCGATTCGTGTGAACGAGTTCGATGTGGTCGAACGCTGGGTCGGAACCTATCCGGTCGGATTCGAGCGCGATGCCTTGATCCGTGCGCCCCATGAAACGGTGCGGCTGGTCTTGGTCACCAGCGGGACCGGGGCGAGCACTGCATTCGGAATCGCCGAGGAGGTCTTTGAAGCATGGTGAGCAAGTCAACCGAGCAGCCAGCAGTGAGAGCGGTGATCTTTGATTGGGCCGGAACCCTGGTCGACTTCGGTAGCACCGCACCGACCTCTGCGATGGTCGAGCTATTCCGCCAACATCATGTCACCGTGACGGAGGAAGACGTCCGGGGCCCGATGGGCCTCGGCAAGCGTGAGCACATCTTGGCGATTAGTAAACTGCCCGGTGTGAAGCGCAGTTGGGAGGCTGCTATAGGTCGCCCGATCGAATTAGTCGACGTGGACCGTTTATACGAGGAGTTGCGACCGCGACTGGTTGCCGCAGCCGAGCGTCGTTCCAACATCATCCCAGGAGTCCTCGACACGATCGCAGAACTTCGTGCGCGGGGCGTTCGCATCGGATCGACGACCGGTTACAGCCGTGATGTGATGGTGCCGGTTGTTCGTCGATCGTTCGAACAAGGCTTGGATTTGGACAGCGTGGTGTGTGCCGACGAGGTCGCGCAGGGCCGTCCGACACCGATCGCTATTTACAAATCATTGATCGAGCTCGCGGTATGGCCCACCCATCGTGTGATTAAGATAGACGATACCGTGCCCGGACTACTCGAAGGCAAGAACGCGGGGTGTTGGACGGTCGGTGTGGCGACGACGGGTAACGCGATCGGTCGGACGATCGAGCAATGGCAGTCGTTGTCGGCCGGTGAACGCTCTGCGATACGATCGCGTGCGCATGCGGACCTGAGAGAGGCCGGTCCCGATTTCGTCATCGACGGTGTTGCCGATTTATTACCGATCGTAGATCAAATCGAAGAATTGATCGCGTCCGGGGTCTTGCCGAACGCCAGCCGACCCGATCAAACGTCCGGCCATTCACAATAACTTCAACAATCGGTCAATAAAATTTTATCTTGCACGCCGACCATTGAGCGCTCGGCTCGTCTGTTCGACGAGTTAATTACTGCATCACGGAGCGCTCATGGAACGGAAACTCTCGATTGCGATCGTTTCGACTTTAATTCTCAGTTCGTTCGTCCCAGCGGCAACTGCGGCGCCGGTCACGGCATCAGAGTCGACATCGGGTGGTTTAGAGGAAGTGACGGTCACCGCGCAAAAGCGCAGAGAAAACCTGCAAGAAACACCGATCGCGATTTCGGTGCTCTCGGCGGCCGGCATAGAAGATCGACAGGTCTATTCGCTCGTCGATCTCGGTGATGGCGCTATCCCGTCCCTCAAGATCGCACCGTTTTTCTCGCGTCCTGGCGCGTTGATCACCAACATTCGTGGCGTCGGCGTCCTATTGGACAGTAACCAGCCAGCGCGCGATCAGGGCGTCGGAATGTATGTCGACGGTGTTTATTTAGGCCGTCCGCAGGGTCTCGGCGTAGCTTTGTACGACGTGGACAGTATCGAAGTGTTGAAAGGCCCGCAGGGAACTTTATTCGGCCGCAATACCGAAGGCGGCGCGGTGTCGATCACGACCAAGCGACCGACGGGTGAGTTCGGCCTGGTGGCGAAAGCTAGCGTAGCGAACTTCAACGGCTATCAGAGCGAGTTCCAACTCAACTTCCCAAAGTTTGCGGATTTGTCGGTGAAAGTCGGCGGGGTGCTCACCGGTCGAGACGGCTGGGTGGCGAACCCGCTGCCCCAAGCGGAAGACTTCGGAGGTTTCGAGCGCCGCGGTTTTCGTGCTCGCGTGCTTTGGGCGCCGACAGCGGATATTTCGGCCGACTATGCATATGACGTAGCGTACGATGCGACGACGACGCTTTATCAGCAGTATCTCGGCCCGACACCACTCACGACGCTCGTTCCGGTCGCGGGCAACACCGCCAGCACTAAACGCATCGACACCGCCACCTTCGGCGTGCCCCAGCAGAAAAGTGTTGGCAAGACGTCGGGACATAGACTCACCGGTGAATGGACGGTCTCCGATTCTTTGACGGTCAAGTCGATCACTGCCTATCGCGACCTCACGCAGGATCAGTGGGATAATGGTTCGGCGGCACTGTCCGTCGGAGCCTTTAAATCGCCGACATTGGCGACGGTACTGAATCAGCAGTTCGGTCGCTACAGCTTGGCCCTTTTCAATCAGGACCAGTTCAGCCAAGAAATCGACTTCATCGGCGCCACCGAGCGATTGAAGTGGACCGCCGGTGCACTATATTTTCGCGAGACGGTTCAGGATAACGCGCGGGCGTTCACGACCAATGCATTCACCGATGCGATTGGCATAGGGAGCCTGCCGCGCTCGATCGATTACTTGGCGCAGCGAATCGACCGCGCCTCAAAAGTCACGACGACGAGTCAGGGTGTGTTCGGCCAGGCGACGTACACGCCGCAGGGTCTTGACGACAAATTACACGTCACCGCCGGTGGTCGTTGGACGAAGGACGAGAAGGTCGGTCGAATGCTGACGATCAACGACGTCAATTTCCCGGTTGGCTCGCAAGGGCAGATTTTCTTTCAGCCCGGAACGACGACGCCGCTCGTGTCACCAAATCCTTTGAATACTTCTTGGTCGCGATTCGACCCGATCTTCAATGTCGCTTATGACGTGACCGACGACGTGTTGGCTTACGCGCGGTACGCATCGGGATATAAATCTGGTGGCGCGAACTCGCGTTCGTTGACCTATAAGCCGTTCGGTCCGGAGACGGTCGAGATGGTGGAAATCGGTTCGAAAATGGAATTCTTCGATCGCCGCGCGCGTCTGAACGTTGCCGTGTATGACGGGAAGTACAAAGATATTCAGGTCGACTTCAGCGCGCCCTATCTACAGGGCAACGTGCTGACGAACCGTACGACGACCGAAACCATCAACGCGCCGGGCAAGGGTAAATTGCAGGGCGTCGAAGCGGATCTTACGTTCGCGGCGACCGACGATTTGACGCTCTCCGCGAGCTACGCCTACAACAAAGCAGAGATTCCGGCGACGCAGAATCCCTTCCCGCAAATTGTTAGCGGGGCTATTACGATCATCAATTCGCCGATTCCGATCTATCAGACCTACTCGCCGGAGAAAGCGGGCAGCGTGGCGGCGGATTACCAGACTCCGTTCATGGGCTTCAAGTTTGCATTGCACCTCGACGCGAATTTCAGTGACGGTTTCTATACGGCCAACACGGATTTCGCTTTTGCAGACGCGCCAGGTGGCGTTCGGACCGTGACACTCTCGAACACCAAAGGCGACAGCTCTATGGTCGTGAACGGACGTATGTCACTCGCCGACATTCCGGTAGGTGGTGGTATGGCATCCGTCTCGATTTGGTCGCGTAACCTGCTCGACGAAGAACATGTCTTCTACAGAGGCACGGCCGCGCCGACGACCGGCTACGGCGGATTCTTCAACGAACCGCGCACTTTCGGCATCGAGTTCGGCGTAAAATTTTAAGTTACAACCTAGAGGATGTTGGGGCGGCCGGTGCAGTGAGCTTTCTCTGCACCGGCCGCGTCGATCTCCATCGATCAATCGCTCAAAATCGCTCGCAAGCGCTGCAATTCAGAATCGCTTAGCCCCACCTCAGCTTTCAAATAATTCTCTACGCTACCCCAGCGCGCCTCGACATCTCGCATCGCGATCCGAATGAGCGGCTCACCGGAACTCGTCACCAGCGGCTTAGGGCGCAGCCAATCCGGGCTTTGCTGCGCGCGGGCGAAAAACATCGCGACCGAGTCCGCCGACACCGTTTGAGGGTCGAGCGCTGGCATTTCGTATTGCGGTTGCCGAAAACCAGTCGACGCCAGATAGTCTCGCTCGATATCGTCCCGTTCGACGCCGATGGCCGCAAGCAAAATTGCTGCGACAAACCCGGTTCGATCCTGTCCGGCTGAGCAATTAAAAACCAAAGGTGTCTCGCCGCTCAAAATGTTGCGAGTGATGATGCGCAGGTGTGGCGCAAGTAACGATGCGAAGCCATTGTAGACACCGCCCGATGCTGGAGTGGGCGTTCCGGCCGGCACCAATGTCGTGAACGAGTATCCGACCGCCTCGTAGGGCACCTCATCGATCCGCGTCGGAGCGATCGATCGCTCCTCGCGGGATCTAAGATCAATAATACGCCGCAACTTCAAGCTCTTCACGATCTCAAGGTCGCGGTCGCTGAGCTGTGGCTGTCCGCCGCTTCTAAAAATCATCCCCCATCGCACACGTTTACCATCGGACGTGCGATATCCACCGACGTCGCGAAAGTTGGATCCTTGCGTTAACGGTACAATACGCTCGGACGCGACGATCTGAGAACCGTCGGTCACGTCACGAATAACGTAAAGAGCCGGAATACCGTCGTCCTTTACCAGTAGCGAAGAATTGTTGTGCGACGTGACCAAACATTGTTCCGGCACGCTCCGATCGTACGATCGCCGTAGAACGTCGACTTGCGTAGCGCCGGTCCATCTCAGCTGAACTTCGGTCGGTGACAATCTTGTCACCGTTCCATCTGCGACTTCGGCTAATAAGTCGCTAGCGTGCACGATACCGGAAAGGCCTACGATCAAACGTAAAGTCTTTTTCATATCGCTCGGGTCCGTTCCGCCTGAACGATTAAGAATTCCATTCATTCATTAATGATTTATGAATCGACGGCGACGTTACATCGAACCTATTTCATCTCAGCGAAACCTTCTCGAATTAGCATAGCGCCGCGGTTCGGGGGGGGGTATGCGCTTTTTGACGAGAAAGCTGGTGAAGCCTGGTGATCTAAACGCCAACGGCACATTGTTCGGCGGCCGATGTCTGGAGTGGATCGACGAAGAAGCGGCGATTTACGCGTCGATAGAATCACGGCACCGACGAGTCGTGACCAAAAGCATGTCTGCGATCAATTTCGTCGCCCCGGCGCGTCAGGGTGACGTGGTTGAGATCGGCGTTCGATTGAAAAAAGTCGGAGTTACTTCATTAACTTTGGAAGTGCAAGTGCGCGATTTAACGACTTTGCAAATCATCGTTATTATCGACGAAATCGTCTTCGTTTGCGTCGACGAGACCGGCAAGCCGGTCGCACACAGTCTACGCTGATCTTCTCTCACGTTAAAACGTGATTTTGATTTCGCTGATCTCGTCGTTCATTTGCTGTTGTAACGGGCGATAGGATACGACCGTAAGCCTTGGTAACGACTTCGGCTTGACGAAGGTGATCGAATTAAGCAACTTACCAGCCGTCGCGTCAGCGTTAATCTCGGTCAGGACGCCTCTCTCATGATCGGTGCCGGTTGCCAGCAGAGTAAGCGCGCTTTCCTTTAGCAGTCTTTGCGTGTCGATGATCGTCGGCCATCGGAACGCTGAGATTGCCAAACTGCGACGATCAGGGTCGCGGATCGCGACCTCCGACTCAAATGCATTGCGCGCGGCTTGCAACCTGCCTGCGAGCATCGCCTGCGGCAGCGCGGCGCAGGCGAGCAAGAACTCCGCCCGCGAACTGTTCGGGGCGATCAGGCGTTGTAGAAGCCCGACTTCGTCGACGTAAAACGTAATCGAGAGATGCGTCGGTTCGCGCTGCACGATCGTCACCCGATCATCGGGGAGTTCGTGCGCGAGTGCCATTGCACCCATGAAGAGCGAGACGGTCGCGAGTGCGAAAACTCTCAACATCGCAGATCGACCAAAGATAGGTTGGTGCTCAACGGCAATACGTGATGTTCGGTTGGGTCGTCGCGCCTGCCGAATCGGTGAATTGGAACGCCCAGCACGCCGTTTTATTCCCGTTACCGGATTGTGTGAGCGCGTTGGTGAGCTCCGCGCCGCCGAGTTGCTTGTAGCGAATGCGATAAGTGCCGGGTGCGTTCGAATAAGTGTCGGAGCCCGTTTCGTTAGTCGTGAAATTGATCGCCGAGGTGAACTGCAGCACTTGATAGCCATCTTTGGCGTCGGTCGCCAAGGTCATGTTCGAAACTTTGAAAGGCTGCACGGGGGGCTGACGCATCGGCGAGAATTTGCTGCTTTGGTTCGCCAGGTCCGGGCTCGGCGTGCCGCGAAAGCAGGCGAGCACGTACGGCGATGCGTCGGTGACGTGGTAGGCGTAGCCGCTCGGACCGTTGACGACGGCATTGGTGTTGCCGCCGCACACCGTGTCGCGTGCCGCGACCTTACCGTCGGCGTCGTTATAACCATAGATCGCATAACCATCGAGCGCCCAGCCGACCGGGTGCGTATCCCAATAGTTGGCCGCTTTGGTTTGCATCATGCACACCGGTGCAGCGTGGTAGTGATAATCGTCGGCTCGACCCGCATGGCCGTTACAGACGTCGAGTTCACCGAGCACCTTGGTGTCACCATTCTGGCAACCACCTTGTTTGCAAGGATTGAAAATCAACACGCCGTTCACGGCGATACCGATCGGTCCGTCGACCGCGGAAACCGTGCTCGCGGCGATCGCCGGTGCGAGCGGAATCTTCCAACCGTTGGCGCCTAAGAAATTTTGCGCGGTCGGGACCTGCAGGTTGGTGGCGGTGATGCCATTCATCATCGTGTGGGTGGCGAGACTGTTCGAGCTGACGTAAGCGTAGTTAGCATCGCAGGCGACGCTCGCGTTGCCGGTGGTCGAACCACCGAGCGAACTACGTACATAGCCGCAGGCGGTCGATGAACCGGTGGCATTCGTCGGACGCGTGTAGTTGAGATCGAGCGTGGCCGAACCCAAAGTAATCCCGGCGATCGCGCTCGTGATCGTCGAGCCGTTGACGGTCGAGCCGGCGGCAGACAAATCGGGCGTCGCAGAGAGCGCATACAGCGTAAACGTGTACGTTTTCGCCCCCGGGCCTTGGGAGCAGGGTGGCTGGTAGCCGGCAAACGGACCATCGCTGCCGACGCCGGTCGTGCCGATACCGAAGGTATCTTTGTTGAGCGACTTGGTCGCTGCGGGGATGCCGTACAGCACCCAGTTCCACTTGGTCGTGCCGTCGCCCGGCAGCGTGGTCATCAGTAGAGCGAATTCTTTGGTCCCAGCTGGCGCGTTGGTCCAAGATAGTTGTGGCGAGGAGCCCGTGCCATCACATGTGTAGTCCGCGGCCATCGCGCTACCTGCCGTCCCGGCTGTACTCGTCAACGCGAAGCTCGAGGTAGGCGCGGCCGGCGTCGCGGTGACGCTCGTGGATGCGGCGCCGGTACCTGCGGAATTCGTCGCGGTGACCGAGCAACTGTAATTGGTGCCGTTCGTGAGTCCCGTCACGCTGATCGGACTTGCGCTGCCGGTGGCGGTTTTAGAGTTCGCGCCGGCGGTGCAAGTGACCGTATAGCCCGTGATCGTCGCACCGCCGTTCGAACTCGGTGCCGTGAAGGCGATCGTCAGCGTCGCATTACCGACGGTCGCAGTGACGCCGGTCGGTGCGCCGGGTGTGCTCACCGTGGCCGGCGGAGTGGGCGTCGTAGGGGTCGTAGGCGTCGTGGCGCCACTGCCGCCGCCACCGCCGCAACTCGACAGAGTGGCCATCAAGAGCGCTGAACTCAGCGCACGCTGGAGGAAAACTTTCATGAACGAATGATCGCCTTCTGAGACGGTGGCAACAGGATTCTTTGCAAAACTTTACTACTTCGTGACGGGTATCGCGCAACGATTTCAACACAATACGAACACGGCGACACTCGACTCGGAGAAAAAGATTGACGGTTCAACTGCGCAACATTGTCGTAGCGATCGGTGCGGCGATGATAATTTCTTGCGGTGGTGGTGGATCGTCGGCGCCGTCTTCGGCTGCTAACACACCGACCGCCCCGTCGACACCCACGCCGCCGACCACCACTGCGACGACCACCTTCAAAGGCGACATCGTACTCGCCTCGCCGACCAGCGATTCAATCAAGCTGAATCTTTATTCGACCACCGAATCGGGGGCCGTCACCGTCGCCTACGGCACGGTGCCCGGTCGACTCGACACCCAAACCGCGACAGCTAATTTGTCGGCAGACAAACCGCTCGAAGTTGCCGTGGTGAACTTGGCGGCTAATACGCGTTACTACTACCGCGTGAGTCTCGTGCCTGCGAACGGCTCGACGACGCAGACCACCGATGAACTGCAATTCCAAACTGCGCGACCGGCCGGTTCGACTTTCATGTTCGCGTTGCAGGGTGATTCGCATCCGGAGCGCTTGAAGTCCGAATTCGATCCGACGCTCTACCAACGTACGCTCGATGCAGTGGCCGCGGACCGACCCGATTTCTACATCGCGATGGGCGACGATTTCAGCGTCGATACATTAGACGCCACCACTATCAACGAGGCGCAGGTGCGTGGCCGCTACACGTTGCAGCGACCATATTTTTCGACGGTCGCGCGACGCGCTTCGCTATTTCTTGTCAATGGTAATCACGAACAGGCCGCACGGTATCTGCTCGACGGCACACCGAACAACGTGGCCGTGTGGGCGCAAAATGCACGGAATTCTTTGTACTCGCAACCAGCACCGGATCGGTTTTACGGCGGCAATAGCGAGCCGGTCGCCTTCATCGGCCAACTGCGCAACTACTATTCTTGGACCTGGGGCGACGCGTTGTTCGTGGTGATCGATCCGTATTGGTCCTCACCGGTGCCAGTCGACAACGTTTTCGGCGGCGGTTCGAAACGTTCGAGCCCCTGGGAAGTCACGCACGGTGACAGTCAATATCAGTGGCTGAAGACGACGCTCGAAACGAGCAAGGCGAAATACAAGTTCGTCTTTGCGCACCACGTGCTAGGCACCGGTCGCGGTGGTATCGAGATCGCGAATCTTTGGGAGTGGGGCGGGAAGTCGGCCGCTGGTGTCGACGAGTTCGCGACCCGACGCCCGACGTGGAATTTACCGATTCATCGTTTGCTCGTCGCAAACAAGGTGAACATTTTCTTCCAAGGACACGATCATATTTGGGTGCGCGAGGCGCTCGACGGCGTCACTTATCAAACGCTCCCCGAGCCGGCTGACCCGGCATACGCATTTCGAAATGACGATGCCTACACCGGCGGTGACAAATATCCGAACTCGGGCTACACCCGCGTCACGGTTTCGCCGACCGGCATCAAAGTCGAATACGTGCGGGTGTGGTTGCCGGTCGACGAAGGCCCCGGAAAGGTGTCGGGCACCGTCGCATTTTCGTATTCTTTGCCTTGAGATCGCACGCAATGCACAAAATTCTTTGGCCTAGTCTGCTCATCGCATCGTTGGCGGCGTGTGGGGGCGGGGGTGGCGCAGCGTCGACACCGGTCGCGCCGACGCCGGTGACGCCCGCCGCAACGGTTCCGGGCGCACCATCATCCGTCGCCGCTGCCGCCGGCGATGGCAAGATCACCCTGAGTTTCACCGCGCCGTCGAGCGATGGTGGTGCGGCGATCACCGGCTACACCGCGAGTTGCGCGGCCGGTTCTACGACCGCGACCGGCACGGGCGCGGCGAGTCCGATCACCGTTGGTGGTTTGACGAACGGCACCGCCTATTCCTGCTCCGTTATCGCGACCAATCGGATCGGCAACAGCGCCGCGTCAAGCGCAGCGACCGCCACGCCAGCTGCCGCCGTCAGCGTCGCGGCCGATTTCCCCGGGGATATCGTCCTCGGTGCGCCCACCGACACGTCGATGCGGCTGAAACTGTATTCGGTGGATCGTAGCGGCACACTGACGATCGCCTACAAAGCCGCGACCGATGCGAGCGAAACCCAGTCTGCAACGCAAAATCTCGTCGCCGGTAAAGTTCTCGAGGTGACCTTGAACGCATTACGTTCGAACACCGCATATCAATATCGCGTGATTCTGCGACAGACCGGTAGCACAACCGATACTGTTTCTAAGAATTACCGGTTTCAAACCGCGCGACCGAAGGGTCAAAGTTTCACGTTCACGGTGCAGGCCGACTCGCACATGGACGAAAATTCCGACGTTGATCAGTACAAACGCACGCTCGCGAACATACTCGCCGATCAACCGGATTTTCATGTCGATCTCGGCGATACCTTCATGACTGAGAAGCATGCCGAGCCGCTCACGGCGGTCATCGCGCAACCAACGAGCAAAGCGACGCTCGATGCGCGATACCGTTACGAGCGCGCCAACTTCGGATTGTTGACCCATTCTGCGCCACTATTTTTGGTGAACGGTAACCACGACGCCGAGCTCGGCTGGCTGGTCGACGGCTCGGCGCAGAGTTTGCCGATGTGGGCATCGCAAGCACGACTCGAGTTTTTTCCGATTCCGACGCCGAATGCGTTTTACACGGGCGACTCGTTCGTCGATCCGGTCGCCGGTAATCGTGTCGCGTGGTACTCCTGGAACTGGGGTGACGCCCAATTCATCGTGCTCGATCCCTTTTGGAACACCGCCACGAAGCCCGGTGCGGATGCTTGGAACTTCACGCTCGGTGCGCGCCAGTATCAATGGCTGGTCGAGACGCTGTCGAAAAGTACGGCGACGTTCAAATTCGTGTTCCTGCACAACATCGTCGGCGGACTCGACGGCGCGATGCGCGGAGGTATCGAGGCGGCGCCGTTTTACGAGTGGGGCGGTAAGAATTCGGACGGCTCGGCGGGCTTTGCGCAAAAGCGCCCGGGTTGGACGGCGCCGATCCACGACCTGTTGGTCAAATATAAAGTCACCGCAGTATTCAAAGGACACGATCATGTGTACGTCCGCCAAGAACTCGACGGTGTCGTCTATCAAACCGTTCCGCAACCGAGCGCTAAGAACAACAATAGTGGTGCAAACATCGCCAGCGACTATCACTATGTCGCCGGGACGATCGTGAGCAGCTCCGGACATCTGCGTGTGACCGTCACGCCAGGCAAAGTGACCTCGCAGTACGTTCGAGCTTGGTTGCCGAAAGACGAGAACGCGTCCCGGCGTAACGGTCAAATCGATCATGAATGGACCGTGAATGCGCCAGTGGGGGTGTCGCCTCAAAAAATAACGGGGCCTGCCAAAGTCGCGCGCTGACCGGTATATTCGTTTCGGGGTCAGTTCGGCTTGATCGGAAACGAATACTCGTGAAATCACACCTACCAGAATATTTTGCAGAGTTTCTCGGCACCGCGATCATGATGATCGTGGGCATCGGCGCCGTCACCGTCATGTGGTCCGACGGTAGCATCATGCGCGAGTTGATTCCGAACGAGCCACTGCGTCGCTTATGCACGGGCTTGTTGTTCGCAGGCGGTGGCACGGCGGTCGTGCTTTCGCCGCTCGGACAACGCAGCGGCGGGCACTTGAACCCGGCTGTCACATTGGCGTTTTGGGTCAAAGGTCAGGTGACGGGGCCGGACGCGGTCGCCTACTGCATCGCGCAAATGTCCGGTGCGGTATTGGGCGTCATGATCGTCGCGCTCGTCGGCGGCGCTGCAGCGCAAAGCGTGCAACTCGGTTTGACCACGCCTGGCGCCGAATATTCGACCGGGATCGCACTCGGCGCGGAATTTGTCATCACCTTCATGCTGATGTTCACGATCCTCTACTGCGTCAACGAACCGCGTCATGCCGCGCGCACACCGTATTTCGCTGGTCTTTTAGTCGCGCTGCTGGTGTTCGTGGAAGCGCCGGTCTCGGGCACGAGCCTAAATCCCGCGCGCAGCTTCGCGCCGGCGTTGTTGACGTCCGTATTCGACGGATTTTGGTTGTATTGCGTCGGACCGGTTGCCGGCGCGGTACTCGCCGTTTTCGTACATGGCTGGACGTTCGGTGCTCGCGCGCGCGCCGGATGCGCGAAGTTGTTCCACACCGAGCGCTATCGCTGCATCTTCACCGACTGTAGCCATACTTTATTTCCGGTCGGTGCGGTGGTCTTGCACGAAGGTGACATTGCCGATCGCGCGTACGTCGTTGAGCGCGGCGAACTCGAAGTTCGTAAGCGCAATGCCGACGGCAGCGAGCTAGTCCTCGCAAAACTGGGTCCGGGCGAGTGGGTGGGTGAGATGGGTCTGCTGTTACAACTGCCGCGGTCGGCATCGGTGGTCGTGACCCGAGCGGCATCGCTGCGTAAGGTAACGATCGACAATTTCGCACACGTGATCGCCGAGCACCCGACCGAAACGCGCGAACTGTTGCAGCAGCTTGCCGGACGTTTGCACGAAGCGGACCGGCGCCTCGTGTTGTGATCGAACGGAGGACTCTGCTGGTCGCGCTCGTCGGCGCCGGCATTTTTTTGAGTGGTTGCGAGCGTGCGGCATTGCCGCCGAACGGCGCGACGACGGCGACTTCGAAGATATCCGCAGCGTGTCTCGGCAGCGCTGCGATCGGTCGCACGGTTACGGTACGCGGTGGTCGGCTGAATCGTGGCGACGTGACGCGCTGGCCCGAGGAGCGGGTCGGCGGTGTCGGCGTAGTTAACGATTTCGACATCGACGCGACCGAGGTGACGCACGGGCAATTTGCGGCCTTCGTCAAAGCTACCGGCTACGTCACCGTCGCCGAGCGCATCGGCGCGGACGGGAAGGCGCAGGGCGCGGCGGTGTTCGATCGCCGGCAGAGTGCTTGGCGACTCGAGTCCTCGGCGAATTGGCGCAACCCGCTCGGCGCCGGGTCGATCGCGCGCGACGACGAGCCGGTAACCGCCGTCGCGTTCGAAGACGCGGCCGCCTATGCAAAGTGGCGCGATCGTCGCTTGCCTACCGAACTCGAGTGGGAGTGGGCTGCGCGCGGCGACGTTGCGGCCAGCGACGATCCCGAGTCCGAGCGACGTGACCCACAGGGTCGTTGGCTGGCCAATACGTGGCAGGGTAGTTTTCCGGTGCTCGACCAAGGGGACGACGGCTATCGCGGCGTTGCTCCGTCCGGTTGTTTCCCCGCCAACGCGCGCGGCTTGTACGACATGGTCGGGAACGTTTGGGAGTGGACCACCGATTGGTATTCGGACGCGGTCGCACCGGCGACCGCCGCGGACGCTAAACGATCGGATCCAGAAAAAGCCGGCAAACACGTCATCAAAGGTGGTTCGCATCTTTGTTCGTCGGACTTTTGCGAGCGCTATCGCAGCGGTTCGCGTCAGCCCGCAGATCCCTCGCTCGGCACGTCACACGTCGGCTTTCGGACCGTGCGCTCGATCCCCGCGACCGCAAACAAAGATATCCCGCAGCGACGGCCGAACATCGTGGTGATCGTCGCAGACGATTTCGGCTACACCGACATCGGTGCGTTCGGCAGCGAAATTCGTACGCCGAACATCGACACGTTAGCGAGCCAAGGCACGCGCTTCGCTAACTTTCACGTGGCGAGCGAATGCTCGCCGACACGCGCGATGCTGCTCACTGGTGTCAATAGTCATCGTACCGGCGTCGGTGCGATGCACGAATCCGTGCCACCGCAACTTGAGGGTAAACCCGGCTATCTGACCGTGCTCGATCGCAACGTCGTGACTATGAGCTCGCGGCTGCAGCAGCACGGCTATCGCACGTATGCGGTGGGTAAATGGCACGTCGGTAAGGAAGAGTACAACCTGCCGCCGGCGCGTGGCTTTGATCGCTCAATCGTTCAAGGTGACAGCGGCTCGGATAACTGGCGTACCGATCAAAGATATTTAGCGCTGACCGATCGTGTCGCTTGGTTCGAAGATGGCAAGTCGACGCAGATGCCCAAAGAATTCTATTCGTCGCGCTACTACGTCGATCGCGCGATCGACTACTTGCGTAACGATTGGTCCATCCGCAAGACCGCTGCGGGTGAGCCGCCGCCGTTCATGTTGTACCTCGCATTTCAAGCGAATCACATTCCGCTGCAGGCCCCCGCAGAGGCGATGGCGCGGCAGCATGGAAGGTACGATGCCGGATGGCAGGTGGTACGCGATCGACGTCGCGAGCGGGCGATCGAGCTCGGTCTGCTGCCGGCAAACACCGCACCAGCGCAGTGGCCCGGTATCGAGGAGTGGAACTCGCTATCACCGCAACGACGACGCTACGACGCGCGACGCATGGAAGTTTATGCGGCGATGGCCGAGACGATGGACGCGGAAATCGGCCGCCTGCGCGAAACGATCCGTGCACTCGGTCAAGATCAAGACACCGTTTTCGTATTTTTGTCCGATAACGGAGCCGAGCCTTCCGATCCTTACGAGTATTTGAGTGGGCGTATGTGGCTGATGACGCAGTACACCCGCGCGGTCGATCGCATGGGCAGTGCCGGCGCCTATGCCACCATTGGCCCCAATTGGGTGAGCGCGGCGAATGCACCACTCGCGACTCATAAGTTTTATGCGGGTGAGGGCGCGTTAAGGGTGCCGCTCGTGATACGCGGCCCTGGCTTGCTCCCGGCAGGCGAGCACGGTGGGCGCATCGTCAAAAGTTTCACGCATGTCACGGATATCGCGCCGACGCTACTCGATCTCGCGGGCGTCGCCGTCGGCGACCCTTCGCCCAGCATCGAACCCATTTCGGGTAAAAGCCTCGTACCGGTGTTACGTGGCGCTTCGGCATCGGCGCGCGGACCGCAAGAGACGGTGGGGTTCGAGCTGGCGGGAAATTCGGCGCTGTTCGCCGGTGATTTGAAGTTGGTGCGCAATATGCCGCCCGTGGGTAGCGGCAATTGGCAATTGTTCGACATCGCTGCGGATCCTGGTGAGACCCGCGACTTGCGTCGGACGAGACCGCAAGACTTCGAGCGCTTGCGCGCCGCTTATCAAAAATTCGAGCGCGACGACAAAATTTTGCCGTTACCAGCGGGATATGAACCGCGTGCGCAGGTTTCACAGAACGCACTGCGACGTGTGATTTTGCCGGCGTTGCTCTGGCCGGCAGTCGGGTTTGCGGTGGCGGGCTCGATCGGCTGGTGGTTCGCCCGCCGACGAAAAAAATCCTAACGAACGCTCACTCGCGAACGAGGCGCGCGACGTCCGCGGCGAGCTTATCGATCTCCAGTTGCGGCTGCGCGATCAAGCGCAAGGCACCGGTGCGGTCGTAGACGAAAATCGTCGCCGAGTGATCGACGGTGTAATCGCTGCCGTCTGCGGTCGGCACCCGAATTGCGATCGCGCGGAATGCCTTCAGCGTTTGTTCGAGTCGCTCGGGTTCGGGCCGTAATGCGATGAACGACGGATCGAAATGTTTAACGTAGGCCCGCAGGATGTCCGGCGTGTCACGCTCCGGATCAACGCTGAGTAAAACGACTTGTACGTTCGAAGCGAGCGGCCCAACGGCGTCGCGCACCTTTTTGAGTCGCAACAGCATCGTCGGGCACACGTCCGGGCAGCGCGTGAAACCGAAGAACAGCAATGTCACGCGACCGCGGAATTCTTCGATGCGATGAACCTTGCCTTCGGTATCGCGCAACTCGACGCCGTGACCATAGTCGAGTTTCGGCACCTCGGAGGCGTTGAACGGCGCCGGCGCACTACAAGCCCCGAGTAGCGCGGTGAAGATCAAAACGAGCAGCCGTATCATTTCTTTGGTTGCGACGTCGTATCGTCGATCGACACGATCCGTATCGGTATGGTGAGTTCGCCACCACGATCGAATCGCAAGGTGAGCGGTACGTCGCTTCCGGCGCTGAGGGGTGCCTGCAGTCCGACCAACATCAGATGCAGGCCGCCGGCGACGAAGGCCACTTTACCGCGCGCCGGAATTGCGACACCGTCGGTGACTTGTCGCATACGCATGATGCCATCGCGCAGCGACATGTCGTGAATCTGTATTTCGCGGGCTGCTGGCGTCGCAGCACCGAGTAAACGTCTGGCGACGTCGCTCTCGTTGTGAATGACGAGGTAAGCGCTGCCGGTAGTTTGTCCCGGCAGCGTTTCGCGCACCATGGGCGACTCGATGCGCAGTCCGGTGGCGGGTGCTGCTGCGGCGAGCGGTCCGAGCATCAGGCGCGCGCCGCAAAGCACTGCGAGGCTCAAAGCGGCGACTTTCAAAGCGGCGGCGTTCACTGGAACGGCAAGGCGGAGCATTCGGCGCGGCGGATACGGGTCAGACGGGGGAGGCGAGTGTCGATGAAGCTTACCGGTAGCGTCAATCGAATTTACGACCCGTGCTACCGTTGTCGTGAGACTCGAGGGGTAACCGCATGCGAGCGTTATTGAGTGAAGTTGCCGGCGGGCCGGCCGCGTTGGTGTTACGCGAACTGCCGGACCCGACGGTCGGGTCAAGCCAAGTGCGAATCGCCGTGCGTTGTTGCGGCGTCAATTTTCCGGACGCATTGCTGATCGAAGATAAATACCAGATGCGTCCGCCGCGGCCTTTCGCGCCGGGTCTGGAAACGTCTGGGGTCATCGACTTGGTGGGGCCTGAGGTCAAGAGCCTCAAAATCGGCGATCGAGTGATCGCACATGTCGAATATGGCGGCTTCGCCGACAAGCTCGTGGTCGATGCCGCGCACTGCATTCCGATGCCCGACTCCATGCCCTTCGACGTCGCCGCCGGCGTGCTCGTGACCTACAGCACCGTGCATCATGCACTCGTCGATCGTGGTGAATTGAAAGCAGGCGAAACACTGCTCGTCCTCGGTGCCGCGGGCGGCGTCGGTCTCGCAGCGATTGATCTCGGCAAATCGCTAGGCGCACGCGTCGTCGCCGCCGTGTCGACCGAGACGAAGGCACGGGCCGCGCGCGCTGCGGGCGCGGATGAGGTCGTCGTCTATCCCGTCGAGCCTAGCGACGGCAAGGCACTCGCTGCCGCTTTCAAAAGTGCCTGTGGTGCGCGCGGCGCAGACGTGATCTTCGATCCGGTCGGCGGCGATTACGCCGAGCCCGCGCTGCGCACTGCGGCGTGG
This sequence comes from Gammaproteobacteria bacterium, assembly GCA_010027845.1. GTDB lineage: Bacteria > Pseudomonadota > Gammaproteobacteria > Steroidobacterales > Steroidobacteraceae > UBA964. The sequence continues at coordinate 22,633 of RGUL01000004.1, read as the reverse complement.
CGCGGGCGTTATCTCGTCATCGGGTTCCCTGCCGGCATTCCGCGCATTCCACTCAACTTGCCCCTCCTGAAAGGCTGTGACATCCGCGGCGTGTTCATGGGGGCCGCGCGTCGGCAAGAGCCGAAAAAATACGATGCAGCATTGCGCGAGCTGCTCACCATGTATGCAGAGGGAAAGATTCATCCGTTAGTATCGGCCCGCTTTCCGCTCGCCGAGGGTGGCCGTGCGATCGAGCAGCTTTTGAATCGCGAAGTGATCGGCAAGGTCGTCGTCGATTGCGATCGTTGAGACGTCGATAAGGTGTTAAGAAGGCGCCGAGATGGTGCAGCGCCTTGATCGAACGCATCGGAACGGTGCATTTATTTGAACGACGGCACTTTCCGCTATGATCGTCAGCGGGAGGTTCGTTCATGCCGGCAGCGCAAATTTTTGACGAAATGACTGCTGCGGATGGTGCCGTCCGCGCACACTACGCGCGTTACTCCAGATGGTTGGCCGCACTTCCCGCGGATCGCGTGCGCGAGAAACTCGCGGAAGCTGACACGCTGTTCCGTCGCGCCGGAATAACGTTCGCCGTATATGGCGATGAGATCGGGACGGAGCGACTGATCCCCTTCGACATCGTGCCGCGCATCATTCCCGTGGCCGAGTGGAACTTGATCGAGCGTGGTCTTTGGCAGCGCGTCACTGCGCTCAATGCATTTTTGCACGACGTCTATCACGATCAACAAATTCTGCGCGCCGGCAAAATTCCCCCGGAGCAAGTTTTATGTAATGCGCAATATCGACCGGAGATGCAAGGCATCGACGTGCCGATGGATGTCTACGCGCAAATCGCCGGAATCGATCTGGTACGCGCGGGCGCGGGGGAGTACTACGTCCTCGAGGATAATCTGCGCGTGCCTTCGGGTGTGTCCTACATGCTCGAGGATCGCAAGGCTATGATGCGCCTGTTTCCGGAGGTGTTTGCGGAGCATCCGGTAGCGCCGGTCGAACATTACCCGGATCTTCTGCTCGACACTTTGCGTAGCGTCGCCCCAGCCGGTGTGCGTGAACCAACGGTTGTGTTGCTGACCCCTGGCGCGAGCAATAGCGCGTATTTCGAGCATGCGTTTCTCGCGCAGCAAATGGGTATCGAACTCGTCGAAGGGCAGGACCTATTCGTCGATGATGAAGTCGTCTATATGCGCACCACGCAAGGCCCGCGCCGCGTCGACGTCATCTATCGGCGAATCGACGACGACTATCTCGATCCGCTGGCATTCAAGCCCGAATCGATGCTCGGGGTGCCCGGATTATTGACGGCCTATCGAGCCGGGAGAGTCACCATTTCGAATGCGATCGGCAGCGGCATCGCGGACGATAAATCAACCTATCCTTATGTGCCCGAGATGATTCGCTTCTATCTCGGCGAGGAGCCGTTATTACAAAACGTCCCGACGTGGATTTTGAGTCGACCCAAAGATCTGCAATACGTCTTGTCACATCTCGACGAACTCGTCGTCAAAGAAGTGCACGGTGCGGGTGGCTATGGCATGTTGATCGGACCGCGCGCGAGTCGTGTCGAAATCGAATCATTTCGTAACAAAATAATCACCGATCCCGCTCGTTATATCGCACAGCCAACCCTCGCGCTGTCGGCTTGCCCAACCTTTGTCGAAAGCGGATTAGCGCCTCGACATATCGACCTGCGTCCGTTCGTGCTCTCCGGCCGTGACGTGTCGATGGTGCCGGGCGGCTTGACTCGCGTCGCGCTGCGCGATGGATCATTGGTGGTCAACTCATCGCAAGGTGGTGGCACAAAAGATACTTGGGTGCTGACATGCTGAGCCGCACCGCAGACCATCTATATTGGATGGCTCGTTATACCGAGCGCGCTGAAAACCTCGCTCGCATGCTAGACGTCAACTGCCGTATGACGTTGTTGCGTCAAGAGGACGAAGCCGTCCGTCGTCGTTGGACGTCGACGCTCGCGATCGTTGGGCAGCTACAGCCATTTCTATTGACTCATCAATCCGTAAGCCAACCGGCAGCGATCGACTGGATCAGTTTCGAGCCCGCCAACCCGGGCAGCATCGAACAATGCTTAGACCGCGCGCGGCAAAATGCCCATGCCGTGCGCGGTACGCTAACGTCAGAGACTTGGGAAACGCTCAATGCGACCTGGCTCGAAATCCGCGGGTTTAGACGCGATTCGGTTTCGGTGCAGGGAATTACGAATTTTTTCGAGTGGGTGAAATTTCGCTCGCATCTCGCGCGTGGCGTGATCGAGGGTACGATGCTGCATGACGATGCGCTCGACTTCACTCGACTCGGCACCTACCTGGAGCGCGCCGACAACACGGCGCGCATCTTAGATGCTCATTTCGCCTCGTTCGCCGACGATGCATCAAAATATGATGACGCCGCAGACTATTACGAGTGGAGCGCGTTGTTGCGTTCGGTGTCGGCTTTCGAGATCTATCGAAAGGTGTATCGCGACGTGATCACGCCGCGGCGTGTTGCGGAGTTGTTGATGTTGCGCGATGGCATGCCACGTTCACTGCATCACAGCATGAGTCGCGTACACGCAATATTGGTGAAGGTTGCAAACGTCCGATCGGTCGAAACACTGCGACGCGCCGGGGAGATCCAGGCGAGTTTGCAATACGGTCGCATCGACGAGGTGTTGACGTCGGGGCTGGGTCGGTACTTAGAGGAGTTCTTGAACAAAACGAGCGATCTCGGTGCGCGGATCGGCGAGGATTTCTTGGTGTCGGCGGCGACGGTCTGACCATGTTGCTGCAAATCCGACACGAAACTCTCTATCGCTACGACCGCCCGGTACGGCACAGCGTGCAAAGCCTACGTTTGACGCCCCGTGCCGACGCCGGTCAACGGGTACAGAATTGGACTCTCTCGGCGCCCGGTAAGCAGGCTCAACAAGTCGATGCCCACGGCAACGTCATGCACCTGTTGACGATCGACGAGCCGCATGACGAAATTCAAATATTGGTCGCTGGCGTCGTCGAGACGGAACCGACCGCGGCCGCGTTAGCGGCGCACTCACTTTCGCCGCTCGTCTATCTTCCGGAGACCGTACTGACGCGAGCCGACGAGGCGTTGAGGGCGTTCGCCGGATCGCGCCGTTCGGGGTTCGATCAAGACGACGTAATTAAGCTCGCGTTGCGAATCCGTGAGACGCTCGACTACGTGGCCGGTGCAACGGCGGTGTTCGATACGGCAGCGCATGCCTTCGCGTTGGGCCGCGGTGTCTGCCAGGATCACGCACACGTGATGCTCGCGTGTAGTCGCGCGCTCGGTCTGCCTGCGCGATACGTCAGCGGCTACCTATTAACCGACCGCGACGATCACGTCGCCAGCCACGCCTGGGTCGACGTATGGCTCGAGCAGGCGCAGCATTGGTGTTCGGTGGACGTCACGAACGGAACGCTAGCCGGTCCACAACATTGCCGTCTCGCGGTCGGCCGTGACTACCTCGACGCTTGCCCGGTGCGTGGGGTGCGGCGTGGGGGCGGCGCGGAATCGATGTCAGCCAAGGTGGAGGTGTTCGAGGGCACCGGCCCGCGACGGACGGTCGCGCCACGTCCGCGGTTGCTGCAGCAGCGCGACGCTCAACAATAGAGACTGGTGCACAGTAAAATCGGTCATGACTTACTGCATCGCAACCTTACTCGACACCGGAATGGTGTTCCTATCGGACTCCCGTACCAATGCCGGTGTCGACCACATCAACACGTTTCGTAAGATGCACGTCTTCGAGCGGCCGAACGATCGCGCCTTAGTATTGCTGACGGCTGGCAATCTCGCGGTGTCGCAGGCAGTGGTTCACGAGCTCGACGAAGAAATCCGACATCCCGAAAGACCGAGTCTGTACACCGTCGGTTCGATGTTCGATGCTGCTGCATTGGTCGGAGCGGCGATTCGTAAAGTTCACGAGCGCGACGCCGAAGCGTTCAAAAATCACGGTATAGAATTCAATGCCTCGTTCATTTTGGGCGGGCAGATTAGTGGCGCGGAGCCCCGGCTTTTCAGTGTCTACGCCGCCGGTAATTTCATCGAAGCGACCAACGAGACGCCGTATTTTCAGATCGGTGAATCGAAGTACGGTAAGCCTATTCTCGATCGTGTGCTGACACGCTCGTCGAGTCTCGCAGAGGCGATCAAGTGCTCGCTGATTTCCATGGATTCGACGATTCGATCAAATATTTCAGTGGGCTTGCCCCTCGACCTACTATGTTTGAAGCGCGATGCCTTACGGGTGCACCTCCACCGCAGTATCGGCCCCGAAGACGAGTATTTCGCAATGATTCGAAGTAGTTGGGGGGAAAGTTTGCGGCATGCGTTCCACGCGCTACCGAACCTACCGATCTGAACGCAAGTCGTGATCCCCGGCAGTCCGTCGACTCCAAAACCAATAAAACGGTAGACCGAGTAACACGACGCCGATGCCGAGCAACGCTTGTGTCGGCGTAGCGACCAGCGCGTTAACGAGTAATGCGAACGACACCAGCACGAACGCGAGCGGGGTGTACGGATAACCCCAGGTTTTGAACGACCGCGGTAGATCGGGCTCCTTGCGCCGTAGTACCCACACCGCTCCAGCGGCTAGTGCGTAGAACAGACAGGACGCGAAGACGACCGAATCGGTGAGCGTGTCGTAGCTGCCGGAGATCGCCAGTACGCTCGCCCAGCTCGCCTGCGCGAGCACGGCGTTCACCGGCACTCGTGTGCGCGTCGATAACCGCGACAGCGGCGCGAAGAACAGTCCGTCCTTCGCCATGGCGTACGGTACGCGCGAATTGGCGAGTACGGACGCGTGCAAGGAACCCAGCGACGATGTCATCAGCACCGCCGCCATCAGCGTGACGGCGATCGGCCCTGCGAATAATCGCACGACTTCGGTGGCGACCGACGAGGTGGCCGAGACATCGGCAATATGTGTTGGCGACATGACATAAAAATAGGCGGCATTGATGCCGACATAGAGCGCGATCACGAGCAGCGTGCTACCGACGAAAATGCGCGGTAGATTTTTTTGTGGATCTTTGACTTCACCGCACAAGGGCGCGACGTTGTTCCAGCCGTCGTAAGCCCACATCGCGCCCAGCATCGCAGCACCGAAGCCGGCGATGCCGCCGATCGCGCTTTGTTGAACACCCTCGCAGCGCCCACCTGCAGCGGAATCGAAGAAATGACCGAGATCACCGGTGCCGAAGGCGAATGCGGCGAGGCCGATCGCAGCGACCGCGACGACTTTTGCGGCAGTCAACAACGTCGCGATGCTGCCGGTGGCGCCGATCGAGGCACAGTTGATGAGCGTCACGAACCACAGCGCCCCGAGGGCGACGATCGTCAAACCGCGGACGGCGATGCCATCGGCCACCGGCAAAGTGAACCAGGTGGAATCGAGCGCGCCGTTCGAGATCGCGTTGACGAAAATCGCGAATCCGACGGCGAGGGCAGCTTGCGAGCCGGTCTTCATGATCGCAAATACCGTCCAACCGTAGAGAAAGCTCGCGGGGCGACCGTACGCGCGCCGCAGAAAGACGTAGTCGCCGCCTGCGGCCGGCATCCCGGCTGATAATTCGGCGTAGCAGAGGGCACCGAGCAAGGACAGCAAGCCTGCGGCTACCCAAACAAGCATCACCAGCAGCGGATCCTCGACGTTGCAAGTCATCACGCGGGTCTTGAGAAACACCCCGGTGCCGATGACGTTACCGACGTTGACCGCGATACCGCCCCACAGCCCGAGCCCACGTCGCAGTTCGTTCATGGGTGCATGTTAACCGGTTGCAGAGTGCCCGGAGCGTACGCGACACTGCGGCGCATGAACACCAAAACTCACCTCGCGCCAGCGCTCGCCGCTCTTTTGTCACTATTCTCGATCACCGCGATCGCTGCGGGCGATGAAGATGCCGCTTTGCGGCATGCGCGCGCCGTGTTGGCCTCGGCGATTTTGATCGACGGCCACAACGATTTACCGATGGCGATCAAGCGTAACGCCGCAGCACCGTCGGATGTCGCGGCCTACGATCTGCGCGTTAAGACAAAAGGGGACACGGACCTCGCACGCTTGCGGGCCGGTGGGCTCGGTGCGCAATTTTGGTCGGTCTACATTCCGGGCGAGGGAAGTGGTCCGTACGCTAAGCAGCAACTCGAACAAATCGACATCGCGCGGCGAATGATCGAGCGATATCCGGACGCGTTGATGTTCGCCGGCTCGGTCGCCGACGTGCGGCGTGCCAAACGCGCCGGGAAAATCGCCTCTATGCTCGGCATGGAGGGTGGTTACGGTCTCGAAAATTCGATCGGCGCGCTCCGCGCCTATTACGACCTCGGCGTGCGCTACATGGCGCTCACCCACAACGCACATCTCGATTGGGCGGATGCTGCTGCGCCGCTGCAACCGCGTAACAAAGGTTTGACGCCGTTCGGCGAAGAAGTCGTTCGCGAGATGAATCGACTAGGCATGCTGGTCGATCTCTCGCACGCCGCGCCTAGCACGATGAGCGATGCGTTACGCGTGGCGCAAGCGCCGGTGATCTTTTCGCACTCGTCGGCGCGCGCCGTTTGCAACGTGCCGCGCAACGTGCCGGATGACATCTTGCAAAAGCTGCCGCAGAACGGCGGTGTGGTGATGGTGACGTTCGTAGCGAACTTCATCAATTGTGACGTCGACAAAGTGCTCACGCCCGCGCTCGCCGAAATCGGTTTGCGCGCGCGGGCCGCGGCGACGCCCGAGGACGCCGAGCGCGTGCGACGCGAAGGCTACGCAGCGATCAAATTACCGAAGACGACGATCGCGATGGTCGCAGACCATATCGAACACATCCGCAACGTCGCCGGCGTCGACCATGTCGGAATCGGCGGCGACTACGACGGTAACGAGTGGTGGCCCGAGGGCTTGGAAGACGTTGCAGGCTATCCGCAACTATTCGCAGAGCTCATCCGTCGGGGTTGGACCGACGCCGAGTTACGCAAACTGGCAGGTGAGAATCTGCTGCGTGCGTGGAGTGAGGCGGAAAAAGTCGCTGCGCGATTGCAGCGCGAGCGGCAACCGTCGACGCTAATGTTCATGCCACCTGCGAGCTGAGAAGTTGCTCGACCAGTGCAAATCATCGCATTCAACGTTTTTTGATCAAAAATTGGTGATTACGTAGCGCCAGCGTCTCGACGTCCGCGCGCTTGCGGAATTCATCGACGGCGCGTGTGACGCCGTGTTCCCAGATGCCGCGGCGCCCGTAATCGTCGCCTAGCATGTGACCGCCGCGTTTGATCTTTGGCCAAAAAGCCTCGAGATCGCGCCGCACGTCGTCATAGAAGTGGCTCGCATCCACGTACGCCCAATCGAAATGCTCATCGCCGAAGAGCTGCGCTGCGTCGTGCGACAGCATTCGGTGCACGACGATGCGCCCCGCCGCAATCTGATCGGCAAACCGAGCGAGAATTTTTTGGTATTGATCTTCCAGACTTGCCGCTGCTTCGCTGGTCGAGGCGAATTGTTGGGTCGGACCGTCGATCAAGCTGCCGTCCGCGGCGAGGAACCAAGGATCGACGAGATGCAGGATTCGCGGTCGGTTGAAGTGCAGGATCCGCTCAGAGAAATCGCCGTCGAAAACGCCAACTTCGATCGCTACGCCGTCGGTCGGCAGAGAAGCGAATAAAAAATCACGTTTGGCCGCACGGCGCGCGCTGCGCGACGTCAGTCTCTGCCACCAGGTTCGACCGGGAACGCCCGGGGCTTTGCGGTACATGAGCGGATGGTAACCGAAAACCTCCGGTCACCACTGACCGGCGCAATGAATGATGGCAGGAAACATCGTCAGCCATGCCCAAAAAAACCGATTCAAGCCGAAGTAGCGAAACACGAGCACGTGAAACCCGCCGGCGACAGCGCACCAGACCAGCGCATGTCGAGGGTCGAGCAAAGCGAGCGGAAAGGCGAATTCCCATAAGATGAAGGCCCAAGAGCAGACGACCGCCACGACCGGACGCCTGAACGAACTGTGCGCGGGTAGTGGGCCGTAGATGCCGCCGTCAAGGAAATGCGTCAGCGCAGTGCCGTTACGCCAACGAACCGAGAATAATTTGATAGCGCCCGAGATGAAGTACGAGGTCACCGCATGGATACATCCGTACCAAAGCGCTGCTTTCCAGGCGAGCGTCTCGCCGAAGAACGGCGTCGCGAGGTTTCCGATGAGTAATGCGGTGGCGAATACCAGCGTCATGAAGTCGCTGCCGCCGTTGAACGCACCTCGCCAACGGATGAGGATCACGATGCCGCTCGCGAACAGGAAGGCGGCGGTCAGCGTCGTGCTGCCGAAGAACAAGCTGGCGGCCATCAAGGCGCGCAGCCAAAGATGGGCATGAACGAGCGCATCGTCGAATAAAGCGTCGAACACACGCTGCGTCGACGCCGAGGCGTGTGCAAGATCGGCCCGTTGGATCGGCCACGACCAGACACCGGTGACGGCCGTCGCAGGCCGCAGTCGCAAAAACTCAGCCGTTTGAATCAACAGACTGATTGCACCGAGGCATTCGAACGTTTTGACCGCCGTCGGTAGCGAGCTCAAGTCCATGCTCGCTCCGGCGAAGTCAGGACGGTGACGGCATCGGTCGCAGGGGCGAGAGGTGGGATCAAGCGCACTTCGAATTGATAGGCGATCGGTGGATCGCCGATTTTCGATGCCGACTCGCGCTGCAGAAGTTCGTGCGCGAGCCGGTCGACGAGGCGATAAGAGACCAACCGTCCGGCATCGGCGTCATCGGCGAGGGTGTGAATGTCGGCGCTCAAATGATCGACGAGATTTTGTCGGGCGAGTTCGAGATTATTGATCGGGTTATGCAGTAGGTCGCGCAATCGAAACCGTGCACGAGGTAGGAACATCGACCAGTCCGACCAATTACCGTCGGACGTTCGATGACGGAGAAACAGTCGAGGTTGATGGCCGACGTCGTGATAAAAGCGCCAATTCGGGAAGAAACTGCGTAGTAAAAACCACCAAGGCCCCGAGATTTCTCGGCCTCGACGCCGCAGGCTGACGAGCACGAGCAAAAAATACGCGCCGATCAATAGCAGCGTGACGGCATGCTTCGAAGTCAACCCGATCCCCCCTTTGAGTGCAGGGGTCGATGTTAGCGCGTTCGATGCCGCGCGCGTGCGCGCCGGTCAGGGCAAATTGACGGTCGTCGTGCCACCGTTGGTGATGCTCGCGTTGCGCGTCGCGAATTTCATGGTCTGATATCCGGGCGGTGTAGGTGCGCCGGGCGCCGGTGCCGTCGCGGTCGGATCGTATTCGCTGACGCTAGGATCCGCATCGACGTCGAATTGGCACGTGGCTGCGATCGTGTACGCGCCGACCTCGAGCAGCGGAATGGAATAGGTTGCGGTGCTGCCGCCGGCCGCTGGTGTGACGGGGAAGTAGACGATCGGATCGGCACCGTCCGACGCCTTGCCGTCCATGTCGTCGGGTGTGGCGTTTGCACCGTTGAAGACGTAAATGCCCGCTTTGCAGGTTGCCGTCGTGGCGCCCGTTGCGGTCGCCAGCGCCGATAAGTCTACCGTGCCGCTCACCGTTCCCACCTGCAATTCGTCGATCAGACGCAAGGCGGGCTTCAAGAACCAGTTCGGCTGCTGTCCGGGTGGCGCCACCAAAGATTTCCGCAAGTCGAAGTCGATCAAAAGTTTTGTGATCGCGCCTTGCGCCACCGTGAAGCCACGTACGAGTTTGAGTCCGGTTTCGCTGCCGCTCGGGATGTAGAGTGGAAATTGCCGACCGTCGAGCAGACGAATGTACGAGCCGCTCTGTAAATTTTGCTCGGCACGCAGCATGAGTCGCAGCCAAAGGTAACGACCGGCGGGCACGTTCGCGCCAGCGACGAGGTTAGCAGTCGCGCCGTTGCGGTATTTCAAAAGATCGATCGATTTCGGAGACGGCAGATCGATGACGATCGGCGGACCACCGGCTTCCGGTTGTACTTCGATACCCGTAAAGACCACGACGACTTCGAGCGCATCGTCGACTGGCGCATCGGTGAGATCGATCGTCAAGCCACTGCCGGGCGTCGGTGTGGCCGTATCGGTAGAGTCGAAGCGGCAGGCGGTGAGGACGCAGGCTACGAGGAGGGAAGATAGGAGCAATTTCGGTCTACGCATCGCTTCGACTCCGGCACCGTTTCGATGGAGGTTTTGCGCAACGACGTTAGCCCGATGCCGTCCGGATCACGGTGCGGTGGCGCGCTTCGCGCGCTAAGGGAAAGTCGCAGCGCCTTGCGAAAAAGCGCAAAATCCCTGGCACATGATCAAGACGGTAGACCGCTACATCATCGGCACGATTCTGCGTGGCGTGGGCCTCGTCGGCGCCATCGTGCTCGTGCTCGGTGGATTGTTTCTGTTCATGGAGCAACAAGACGACATCGGTATTGGTCGCTACACGACGGCCGATGCGTTGCTGTTCGTCTGTTTGAACCTGCCGCAACAGGTCTGGGAGCTGCTACCGATCACCGCGCTCATCGGTGCCTTGCTCGCGCTCGGTAATTTGGCACGGGGCAGTGAGTTGACGGTGTTGCGAACCGCGGGTTTCTCGCCATGGCGACTCGCCCGAGCGGTGATGTCGTCTGGCGTGTTGCTGATGTTGTTCGGTTTCACGATGACCGAGCTCGTGGCGCCGCCCGCGGTGCAACTCGCCCGCCAGGCCAAAGCGTTTGCGAAATTTCCCAACGTCGATTTGGGGGGCTCGCACGAGTCCTGGGCGCGCGACGGGAACGTGATCCTGACCGTCGAGCGACAAACCGGCAAAGCGCAGTTCGGCGGCATGATGTTGTTCGAACTCGGCCCGGATAATGCGCTGCGCTCGATCGGGCGAGCCGTGACGGCCCGCGCCGATGGTACGGGACGCTGGTCGTTGGAGCCGTTCGCCGAATCGCGCTTCGACGGTGAACGAGTCGAGGCGATCCGAGCGCCGAATCGCGTGATCACTTCGAAAATCGGCGCGGAGTTTCTCGGCATCGCAGCATCGGAACCGAGTCAGTTGTCGACCGTGACGTTGTGGCGGGTGATCAGCCATTTACAGGACAACGGTCTCGATGCCCGCGAGGCACGCTACGTGATGTGGTCGCGTATCGCCCGCATCGTCGCCGCGTTCTTTTCCGTGTTGCTCGCATTCCCGTTCGTATTCGGATCGCTACGTTCGGCGAGTACGGGTTCTTGGATCGGCACCGGGTTGGTGCTCGGGCTGGCGTTCTTCATGCTGCAGAACTTGCTCGAAAGCAGCGTGCGCGTCTTCGGCTACAGCCCGTTGTTGTTTGCGTGGATTCCGCCCGTGTTGATGGCGGTCGTCGCGCTGACGCTGATCGCGCGCTTGCGCTAGTCTAAAATCGCCTCGCAGTATTCCATCGTACGACTGATGTCGTGCAACGGATGATCGCTTGTAAACAAACGTGCGCGTGCGTCGGGCACGAGCTGGCGTGCAACACCGAAAGTCGGAAACAGCGTGTCGGTCTCCGCCGACAACAGCGTCAAAGGTTGAGTGATTTGCGTGAGCGTGGCGGCGAGATCGTAATCGGCCGAGATCGGTGCCGACGAAACGAAATCGGTCTCTAGATAATCGATCATCGCCGGCCATAGTCGCTCGAGGTTCTCCGCCGTCACCGTGAAACCCGGCAGATAATGCTCGTAGGTCGTGCGTACGGTGTTGAACACCAGCGATTCATGGCTACGATCCGGCTGCGGCGTCGGTCGTTGAGCGGCTTTCATGGAACGAAACGTCGCGCGTAGTTCGGGTGTGGGCAGCGGGCAGCCATCCAGAATCACGCGCGTGACCCGCTGCCGGTGGCGCACTGCCAATTCGGCGGCGACGCAGGCGCCGCTGTGTCCACCGAGTGCGACCACCGTATCGCAGCCGAGTTCGGTCAAAACTTCCGCCAAGTTATCCGCCCACGCCGTCATGGACCAATTCGTAGGTCGGGGATCCGAGCGCCCGTAACCGAGCAGATCGACGGCGAGTACATCGAATCCGCGGGCCGCGAGCAGCGGCATCAGCGCGGCGTACATGCGCGAGGAGAGGGGTAACCAGTGTATGAGCAAAAATGTCACGGAGCCGGCGCCGAGCCGACGGTAATGCACCTGCCCGTCGCGCGTTCTGGCGTATCCTTTGGGGATCAGGTCTTTGGGCATAGTCATGAATCCACTGGCTGCGGCGCTGGCACAGAATATCGCTTTCTTTGCAATCGCGAGTCTCTACGTCTGGATCGGTGCGCGGCGTGTTGCCGGTAGTGCGCCGTTCCCGGGCCCGCGACCGCCGCCGCTGTGGTTCAAAGTTTGGCTGGTGGTGATCTGGCTCGTGGGCTTGTTGTGGCCGGCCGTCACGCTCGCGTGGGCGATCGCCACCGAGGCCGATGCCAACATTGCCGTCGGCCTCGGCGCATATCTCGTCATGTTGTTCGCGCAAGTGGCGACCGAGATCTTCGTCTGGAAGCGTTGGCGAAGTGCGATTTGGGTGATCGTGCCGTGCTTGTATCTGCCGTGGCGGCTTTGGCAATGTTGGTGGGGCTTCGACTTAGCGGGCGTCGATGAATCTAGTTTTGCGATGGCGACCTACGTCGCGCTGATCGTGCTGTGGATCATCAACATCGGGGTACATTTCACCAACGTACCGTTGACCTTGCGATGGGATCATCATCCCCGCGATGCGACGTTCAAGGCGCTGCATCATCCGGTTGCATTGATGCCCGACGCGCACGATCCTTTGGAGTGAACGAGTGAGTCGTATCGAGGAGTTGATCGATCGGGAACACGTTGCGCGTTACGCGTCCGAGGGGTGCGTACACGTCCGCGGAGTGTTCGACGCCGCGACCTGCGCACGTTTGACGCAGGCGATCGACGCCGCCGCGGAAGCGTTCGGCACTGCGGTGTTCGATGCCTGTGCCTCGGGGGCAAAACATCAAAATCCGCCGACCGTACATCGAGGCGAGGGACAGTTACAGCTGCGGAACTTCGCGCAACACGTGCCCGCTCTGAGGGATTGGTTGTACGACAGTGTGGCTGCCGAGCTAGTCGCGCGCTTGATGGGCGCGCGGCATGTGCGCTTTTGGATGGACGCGACTTTCTTGAAATGGGGATCGAGTCCCGAGTCGGCAACGCCGTGGCACAACGACGAATGTACTTTCCCGTTTCGTGGCGCGATGATGCCGTCATTCTGGGTGGCATTGACCGACGTGACGCTGGACGATGCACCCATCGTCACGCTGCGCGGCTCGAATCTCGATCCTTGGCGCTATCACTCGCCGATGTCCGATCCGAACGCCTTCGTCAACGAACACATCCCATGGAGCCATCTCGAGCGTCGCGTGGCCCAACCCGATGCGCCGAAAGATGTCTGGCCCTGTGCAGCGGGTGACGTTCTTTTGATCCATCCGAAAACGATACACGCCTCGTTACCTCGCAAGGCGACGAACGCCGGGCGTCGGATCGCGCTCACGACGCGTTGGCTCGGTGATGACGTACGGTGGGCACCGAACGCTCTGACGATCAAAATTCCGACCTTGGAAGCGACGGGATTGATGCGTACGGGTGAGCCACCGCCGGATGAGTTATTTCCGATTTTATGGAGTACGAAATGATTTCGATGGATCGTCGGGAGTGGTTGGGTGCGGCCGCAGCGTTTTCGGTCGTCGGTGCCGTCGGTGCGACAGATGCGAGCGCTGCCACGGCCACCGACGCGGGGTTGATGTACCGAAAAATGCACTTTCGTAGCGACGACGGCTTGGTTTTTTGGTGGTTGCAGGGCGTCAAATACGGGCAGGTCGGCACCACGCTCACGCCACTCTATACGGCCTCCATCGGGACCTTGCAGCGTGTCAAGCACGTCGTGGACGGCGGGTTCGAGGTCACGCAACTCGAGATGAACGTGATCCTCGATCTGCAAACCGGCCGTGCACTCGATGCGTGGCGCAATCCGTATACGAACGAAGTCCTGCCGGTGCGCATGAGTCCGGTGGGGCCGACCGTGACGCGCTACGGTGCCGACAACGTTCGCGTCTTGCCCAAAGAAATCGGCAGCACGCCGCTCGAGGCTACAGCCACGCTGCATCCGCCGCTAATCGTCGGTGACGATGTTTTCCAACGCGACGAGTCGGTGGCGCGAGTCTTCACTCCGGGGCGCGACAAGCCCTTCGAGGTGAACGATATCGCCGTCTATCACGGCAGTCTCGCCAACCTGTCCGATCCACGGGTGAAGGTCGGTGAGGCGACCGTATTTTTTGCTGAGGTCACGGGCTGGCAGCGGTGGATGAACATGGGCGATCGACCGGGCGGTCTGACCTCGCGCATGGTCGGGCGCAAAGTGCGTCGGTACGAAGATCTGCCGGCCGACTGGCGTGCGAATCTCGCCCGTGCCGCGCCACACGTCGCGGCCGATCCGATCGCAGCACTCGACGCTGCCGCCGCCAAATTCGACCGTTGAGGGACGAAGTCATGCAAAGAAAATCACCGGCGCTCGTGCTTTGGTTGCTGGCGCTGTTGCCGGTCGCCGCGCTGGCCGCACCGAGCGTCGAAGTGCGTTTGCCCGCCAAGTTTCAAGGCGGCCCGCAAATGGGGCGATTGCTACTCATGTTCGCGCCCGTCGATCAAGCGCCCGGCGAAGAACCGCGTGCGCTCGTCAATTGGGACGGTGAGGCCATCCCGTTCTTCGGGCTCGACGTGCGAAATTGGAAACCGGGCACGACGCGACGCATCGACGACACGGCCTTCGGCTTCCCGCTGCAGACGTTATCGACTTTGCCACCCGGCGAATATCGAGTCCAAGCGCTACTGAACCGTTACGAAACGTTTCGGCGTGGCGACGGCCGCGTGCTCGAACTACCGCCCGACCGTGGCGAGGGGCAGCAATGGCGGCGTAAGCCCGGCAATCTGTATTCGAAGCCGATCACGATTCGTTGGCGCGGCGCGTCGGGCGCGCAAGCGGCGATCGCGCTCGACTTGAGCGAAGAAATCCCGCCCATCGCCGAATTCAAAGAAACGCCGTGGGTCAAATACGTACGGATTCGCAGCGACCGACTGTCGAAGTTTTGGGGCCGCGATACCTATCTCGGGGCGTTCGTGACGCTGCCGGCGGGTTTCGATTCGCATCCGGATGCGCGCTATCCGCTCGTCATCAATCACGGACACTTCCCTTCAGGGCCGGCCGCTTGGCGCGAGACGCCCCCGGATCCGAGCCTCAAGCCCGAATACAGCAAGCGATTCAAGCTCGATGGCTACAACCGCATACAGCAGCAGTTGTCTTGGGAGTTCTTCCAATCGTGGACGGGCAAAGGGTTCCCGCGTGTGCTGTTGGTCGAAATTCAGCACGCGACGCCGTTCTACGACGATTCGTACGGTGTGAATTCGGCAAACAACGGACCGTACGGCGATGCGATCCAATACGAATTGATCCCAGAGATCGAACGCCGATTCCGCGGTATCGGACAAGGTTGGGCACGCTTCGTCTACGGCGGCAGCACCGGTGGCTGGATCGCGATGGCGGTGCAGATGTTCTATCCGGACGATTACAACGGCGCATGGATCGCGTGTCCGGACCCCATCGATTTTAGGCACTATTTGACGGTCGACATCTACGCCGATCGCAACGCGTATTTCATGCCGAATCGATTCAAGCGCACACCGCGCCCCGCGCATCGTAATTGGCTCGGACATGTCGATACCACGCTGCAAGAGAACAATCTTTGGGAGTACGCGCTCGGCACTCGTGCGCGTAGTGGTGATCAGTTCGACGTGTGGGAATCGGTGTTCTCGCCGGTCGGGGATGACGGTTATCCGCGTCGCATCTGGGATCGCCTCACGGGCGAGATCGATCCGATCACAGCCGCCTATTGGCGCGAGAATTACGACCTCGGACACATTTTACGTCGCGACTGGCCGCGCTTAGCACCGAAGTTACGCGGTAAATTGCGTCTCTATGTCGGTGACATGGACAACTACTATCTCAACAATGCGGTGTATGCGGTCGAAGAGTTTTTGAAGACGGCACAACCCGCGGCGGATGCGGTGGTCGACTACGGTGATCGTGACGAGCATTGTTGGAACGGCGATCACACCCGCTCGAATGCATATTCGCGCCTGCGCTATCCGCAAATGGTGTTGCCATGGGCGGTCGAGCGAATGCTGGCGACGGCACCGCCCGGGGCGGATGTCCGCAGTTGGCGATATTGAAGCGGCGCGCGCCGTCGGGCGCGCGACTCAAAGATTCGGCAGGGCGTGATCGCGGAACCGATCGCGCAGCAGATTTTTTTGAATCTTACCGGTCGCGCCTAACGGTATGGCGTCGACGACCACGACGTCGTCGGGCACCTGCCACTTAGCGACCTTGCCGGCATAGAACTCGAGCAACGCGCGGCGATCGACGGTCGCGCCCGGTTTCGGCACGACGATCAGCAGCGGACGCTCGTCCCACTTCGGATGCGGTACGGCGATGCAAGCGGCGATCGCGACCGCGGGATGTGCGAGTGCGATATTTTCGATGTCGATCGAGCTGATCCACTCACCGCCGGATTTGATCACGTCCTTGCTGCGATCCGTGATCTGCATGTTGCCGTCCGGGTCGATCGTCGCAACGTCGCCGGTCGGGAACCAGCCGTCGATTCTCGCGTCGATCCCTTCCTTGCCGAAATATCGCGAGACCACCCAAGGACCACGTACGTGCAGGTCACCCGCAGCAATGCCGTCCCAAGGCAATTCGGTGCCCGCGTCATCGACGATCTTCATATCCACGCCGAAGGGCACTTTACCTTGCTTGCAAATGAGTTGCGTTTGTTGCTCCACGCTCAAAGATTTCTGCTGTGGACCGATATGACTTAAGGTGCCGAGTGGCGACATCTCGGTCATGCCCCAACCGTGCAACACGTCGACACCGAACGCTCGGAACGCATCGACCATCGCGGGCGCACAGGCCGATCCGCCCACCATGCTGCGACGCAAACTCGAAAAGCGCAGCCCGTTACCGTTCACGTGAGCGAGCAAGGCGAGCCAAACCGTGGGCACGCCCGCGGCAAGCGTAACGCCCTCGGACTCGATCAAGTCGTACACCGACTTGCCATCGAGTGCGGGACCGGGAAACACCAGTTTTGCACCGGTCATCGGCGCGCTGTACGGCACGCCCCAACCGTTGACGTGGAACATCGGCACGACCGGTAACACGCATTCCTGCGCCGACATCGCGGTCGAGTCCGGTAGCGAGCCGGCGAGTGCATGCAGTAAGGCCGAGCGGTGACTGTAGAGCACGCCTTTCGGGTTGCCGGTCGTGCCACTCGTGTAACACAACGCCGAGGCGGAGCGTTCGTCGAATTCCGGCCACGCATAATGCGCAGGCTGCGCGTCGATCCACGCTTCATAACTTAGAAGATTCGGGATGCCGGTTTCTTTGGGCAACGCGTCGCCTTCACAAAGCGCGATCCAATGACGAACGCTCGGGCAGCGTGTGTGCACCGCTTGCACGAGCGGCAAAAAACTCAAATCGAAACAGAGCACGCGATCGTCGGCGTCGGCGACGATCCAGGCGAGTTGCTCGGGGGTGAGACGCGGATTGAGCGTGTGCAGGACGCGTTCGCTGCCACTCACGCCGTAATATAGTTCGAAGTGCCTGTAACCGTTCCAGGCGAGTGTGGCGATACGTTCGCCCGGCTCGATGCCGAGCGCGTCGATCGCATTGGCGACACGATAAGCACGGCGCAACGCGTCGCGGTAGGTATAGCGATGCACGTCGCCTTCGACGCGGCGCGAGACGATTTCGACGTGGCCGTGATGTCTGGCCCCGTGCTCGAGCAATTGCCAGATGAGCAGCGGGTGATCTTGCATCAAACCGAGCATGCAATGTCCTCCGGTCAATGCCCCGATTCGATCATGATTCGGCAGTCCTCGTACAGCGCAAACTGTGACGAGCGCGCTCGGCATCGGCGAGTACGGTCGGATCATCGTTGACCAACAGCCGCATCAAAAGAAAGACTCGATCGGACGGCGCCGTGATTCGCCGCTCGGCCACTCGGTCGACGGCGCTCGCTGCTTGGTTGGCGGTCGAGACCAACCATTGCCGTGGCTGATCGGTGGCGTTCCGGTCGCCGGTGACGAAAAAATTATCGGAATTGTCGGCGTACAGGGCGATCGACCAGTAACGGGGGTAATGGCCGTCAAAACTCACCCGAACCGGGCCGTCGCGCAGCGAAAAACTGCAGGTTGCGTAGAGCAAATCGGGGCTGGGCATGACGATACGACGTGCCGTGTGATCGGTCGGCGGCGGCAGGAAGGTGCCGGCGACGCTGGTTTCGGCGCTCGCCACCGTCATCACGCGCCACATGATCACCCGCGGCAATGCCCACACCGTCAGCGCATGGGTGACGAGTAGAACACCTATGGCAGTCAAAAAATGTCGCCAGGCGTTCACGACACACACCGCCCGTCTTTTTTGATTCGAGGCGGATCGAGCGTCTGCGGTGCTCGTTGCAAAGAGTCATCCGGTTGATAGAGCCGTAGTGTCAGCCGCATCCCTCCGGTGCCGCTCGTCGCAATCCGTGCGTCGACGCCAGCCGGGCTCGATTGCGGTGCGATGAGAAATCGCGCGCGACCGTCCGCGTCGACCTGCGCATTCTCACCGCTGACGCTGTACCGGTGAGCTTTGTCGGGGAACAAAAAACCGTCGGCTGCGTAAGCGGTGATGCTCCACCAGCGTGCGGCGGGCGGTCGAAGCGCGACCGAGTACGTGCATTCGGCGCGTAACGTCGCATCGTCATCGTCGCGATCGGTGGTGTAGTACAACGTTTCGCGACGATCGAGCGCGAGTAGGGCAAAGATTGCGATGCGGGCGCGGGTGTAAGCATCCGCGCGGGTACTGCCGGCGAGCAGATTCACTCGCCATTGACCGGCATCGACGCCGCTCATGCCGACGCGCGTCACCCAAAGCCAGGCGCTTGCGAGGCCCAGCAACACCGCGCAGGTGTATAGCGCCAGGAGACGAAGGGTCGTCCCCTTGAGCATCAATTCGGCGCGCCCGTCTGTCGCCACGCGTCGCGCAAAAATTGCGCGCAGACGCGAGGCTGGGTGACGGGCAGCATGTGGCCACCGTCGATCATCACGAGTCGCGTGCGTGGCACACGTTTCGCAAACCCCTCGCCTTGCAACACCGGATCGAGGATCCGATCGTCGCGACCGTAAATGATTGAGATCGGCGGCGCACCGGCTTTGAGTAACTCGTCGTAACGACCTTCGATGACGGGCATCACCTCAGGCAGCGCACCGAGATCTTGCGATGCGGCGACGAATTGCGACGGACGCAACGACAACAGGCCGCCGGCGCGGAGTGGATAGTCGCTCGGCACGGATTCCGGGCCGAAGATTTGCGGCATGATGCGATCACGGTTCAGGATCAAGAGCGGTGTAGCGAGCACCGCCGCGAAGCAGCGGCGCATCGCATCGCTACGGATGCGCAGCCGGGCGAAAACCGCGGGCATCGTGCCCGAGAACGTCGTCAGTGGCGCGATTAGGGCGAGGCCGGCGACGCGCTGCGGGTGACGCAGTGCGAATGCGAGCGACAGTGCGCCGCCTAGCGAATGGCCCACGAGCAGCACGCGACCGAGTTCGAGCTGCCGACACAGCGCTTCGATGGCATCGGCTTGATCGAACAAGCTGCGCACGCCACCGTCGGTGCGCACCGAATATCCCGAACCCGGACGGTCGACGGCGATCACGCGCGTGTCGCCGGCGAGATCGTCGACTAGACCATAGGCGAAGTTATGCAACTGCCCGGCAAGCCCGTGCAGCATGACGATCGTCGGCCCGTCGCGCTGCTCGCCCCGATCGAGGAAATGCAGGCGCGCCCCGGGCACTTCCGCGAAGCGTCCGACCGGCGGCAGGCGCCGCTCGGCGGCACGCGCCAAACGGTTCGTAAACCACGCGCAGCCGACGATCAAAACTACGACGATGCCAAAAGCGAACACGATCATGTACCGGCCTCGCGTCGACCGAAGCGCAAAGCCGGGTCGCGCAGTTTGCTGAACAACGTGATGAATAGATCACGCAAATAATTTTGATGAATGCGCCATGGGAAGCGATCGCCCTGTTTCGGTAACAGCGGCAGGGCACGCAACACATATCCAGAATTGAAGTCGATGAACGGCATTTCACCGACGGCGGGATCTCGGACCGCGGTCACGCTGTCGAAGCCGTGACGACGCATGTAGGCGACGATACGACCGATGTAGGCGGCGATGAGATCGGCGCGCAGAGTCCAAGAGGAGTTCGTGTAGCCGAAGGTGTGGACCATGTTGGGCACGCCACTGAGCATCGCGCCGCGATAGACCATGGTCTCGGCGTAGTCGATGGACCGTCCATCGACCGATATTTTGACTGCGCCGAATGGCTGAACTTTGAGGCCCGTCGCGAGCACGATTAAGTCGGCGGGCAGGGTTTCGCCCGAGCGCAGTCGAATGCCTTCACTCGTGAAGCGTTCGATTTGGTCGGTGACAACCGACATGCGACCCACTGAAATTTCTTTGAATAGATCACCGTCCGGAACGGCGCAAAGACGCTGATCCCAAGGCTCGTAGGTGGGTGAGAAGTGCTTGTGCACGTCGAAATCCGGCGGCAACTCTTGCGCCGCGAGTTCGAGTAGCCGCCGTCGAAAAACGCGTGGCCGTCGGCGTGCAATTTTATAGAAGAACGCGCTCGTCAAAATGCGCTTCCAACGCACGAGCGGATAGACGATCGCTGCCGGTAAAAACCGCTCGAGTGCGCGCGCCCAAGAATCGATGCTCGGCTGGTTGGCGACAAAGGAAGGCGAGCGCTGCAGCATGGTTACGTGTGCGGCGGTGCCCGACATCGCCGGCCCGAGCGTGACGGCGGTGGCGCCGCTGCCGACGATCACGATCCGCATACCGCGATAGTCGAGATCGGTCGGCCAAAATTGAGGGTGCACGATACGGCCGCGAAAATCGTGCTCGCCCTCGAAGGTCGGTCGGTGCGCCTGTCGGTAGTCGTAATAACCGGTGCAAAGATGCACGAACTTGGCGCGCAAAACTTCTTCTGAGCCATCGCTCGAGTCGATAACGGTGACCTGCCATTGGCAACGCGCCGATGACCATTGCATGTCGACGACCCGTTTCCGATAACGAATCAGTGCATCGACACCCGTATCTCGCGCGACGCGTTGCAAGTAATCGAGGATGCTGGGGCCGTCGGCGATCGATATCGGACGTCGCCACGGCATAGCCTTGAAGCCGAGGGTGAACATGTCGGAGTCCGAGCGGATGCCGGGATAACGGAACAGATCCCAAGTGCCACCGAGTCGCTCGCGAGATTCCAAAATCGCGATGCTGCTCCCGGGAAATCGCCGTCGGAATGTCGCCGCAGCGCCGATGCCCGAGAGGCCGGCGCCGACGATCAACATGTCGAGGGGGCGATCCGCTTGGCTCATCGTAAACCTCCGAGTTCGAGGCCGAAGTGTACGTCAGCGCACGCATCGATTCCCGCATCCCGGCCGCTCTGCCAGAATCCACGCCATGCGCACACTCATCAAACGTCTCGCCTGGGCGATGCTCGTCGGTGGCTGCTCGGTTGGCGTCGTAGCGGTCGGTGCTGCGGCGACGGATGGGGCGGCAGCGCTCGAACGCAGTGCCTGCGAGCCCGTCGAACGTCCCGATTTTCAGCGCTACCGTGACCGGCAGCTCGCCACGCTGCGCGGCGAGCAAACAGCGGCGCGCGCCCAAAATTTGCCAATTCGCGAAGTCGGCGATCCGAATCGCGATCTCGGCACCGAGGCAGACTATCTCGCGCGCAATGCGCCGGGGGTGCGCTGTGAGCGCATCGTTTATGTAAGCGACGGCTTGCGGATTCGCGGCTATCTTTGGACACCGGCACGATTGCCAGTTGGCAAAAAACTGCCGTTGATCGTTTTCAATCGCGGCGGTACCGGCGACGATTCGAAATTACGCGCGAATACCCAATTCGGCTTCGAGCGCTTTGTGCGCGCCGGCTACGCGGTCATCGGCTCTCAATACCGAGGCAACGACGGGAGTGAAGGCGTCGACGAGGTGGGTGGCAGTGACGTGCGCGACGTACTGCGCCTGACCACTCTGGCGCGAGACTTACCGTTCGTCGATGCGCGCAACATATTTGCGGTTGGTTATTCGCGCGGCGCGATGATGACGCTCGCTGCCTTGCGCGACGGCGCGAGTTTCAACGCCGTGGCATTGGTGGGTTTACCGGCCGATTTTAGAGCGCCAGCATTCGATCGATCGTTCGCGCGTATGGAGGGCGATGCAGCCGCAGCCCGCGCGCAACGCTCGGCGATCACCTTCGCTGAAAAAATAGATGCGCCGGTTTTGATGCTGCAGGGCAGCGGCGACCCGCTCGTATCGGTCGCGACCCAAACGCTACCCTTCGTCGCGCGAATGCAATCTTTGCGTAAGACTTACGAACTCGTGATCTACGACGGCGATAGTCACGGGCTGATCTTCAATGGTGTGGATCGTGACGATCGCGTGCTCGCATGGTTCGCACGCTTTACGCGCTGATCGTTCATCGCTGCTCGTTCGCTTTGCGCGCTATCCAGTCGCGTACGTTTTGTTCCTGTCTCTTATACACATCTCC
>RGUL01000030.1 GCA_010027845.1 Gammaproteobacteria bacterium | reverse complement strand
GACGGGCGTCGGCCGAGCGTCGGTGGAATACTCGCCAAGGTTGGTGAGCACACCGACGAGGTCCTCGGTTCGCTCGGGGTGAGCGCGGCGGAACTCGCGACGTTACGGGAAAGCAAAGTGGTGGGGTGAGGTGATGGCGCTCGATCCGTCCGATCTGTTCGATTTCGATTCGGAGCTCGGTACGGAGCAGCGCACCATCCGCGACGTCGTCGCACGCTTCGTCGACGAAAAAGTTTTGCCCACCATCGCGCGTGATTTCGACGCACAGCGATTCCCGCGCGAACTGATCGCTGAACTTGCCGATCTCGGAATTTTGGGCGGCTCGATCGAGGGTTACGACTGCCCCGGTCTCGATCCGCTGTCCTACGGTCTCATCTGCCAACAGCTTGAGCGCGGCGATTCGGCGTTGCGCAGTTTCGTGTCGGTTCAGTCCTCGCTCTGCATGTACCCGATCGACGCCTTCGGTTCGGCGGAACAAAAATCGCGCTATCTGCCGGCGATGGCGCGCGGTGAACTCATCGGCTGCTTCGGTTTGACCGAGTCGCAAGGCGGTTCGGATCCGGGTGCGATGCGGACGCGCGCCGAACGCCGCGGCGACGAGTGGGTGTTGACCGGGGAGAAAACCTGGATCACCAACGCACCGATCGCGGACGTCGCGCTAGTGTGGGCATCGACCGCAGAGGGTGTGCGCGGATTTTTGATCGACACCGATACAACGGGCTTCGAAGCGCGCGAAATCGAACGTAAATATTCTTTGCGCGCGTCGACGACCGGCACGATATTTTTGGACGACGTTGTAATCCCCGATTCGCAGCGTTTGCCGGGCACCGAGGTCGGTTTGAAGGCCGCACTCGCATGCCTGACCCAAGCGCGCTTCGGTATCGCCTTTGGGGTGTTGGGCGCCGCTGAGGCGTGTTTTCGCGAGGCGCTCGACTATTGCGGCACGCGCGAAATGTTCGGTCGACCGCTGTCGGCGACGCAAGGCGTGCAGTTGCGGCTCGCCGAGATGGCGCGCAAGCTGGCGACAGGGCAAACCCTCGCACTACAACTCGCGCGCAACAAGGCGCGCGGCCGATTGCACCCCGTGCAGGTGTCGATCGCCAAATGGAACAACTGTCGCGCGGCGATCGAGATCGCGCGCGAGGCCCGCGACCTGCTGGGCGGTGCCGGTATCACGAGCGAGCATGCGGCGATCCGACATGCGCTCAACCTCGAGAGCGTCATCACCTATGAAGGGACCGAGACAGTGCATCAGCTTGCGGTCGGTCGCGAATTGACAGGCCACAATGCGTTTTGAGAGTCGGCCGATCCGCTCACTCGCGATCGCGGCGCTGTCGATCGCATCCGCCACCGACAGCATGCCAGTGTCGGCAGACACGCCCGCCGTCCGCTTCGCAGCGCAGTACGTCGGCGAAGCCTGGCAAACCGGCGGAGTTCCGGAACGACGCAGTGCCTGGCTCGATTTATTCGAAACCTCGCTCATCATCGATGGATCCCGTGCGTTCGGCGCCGACGGCGTCACCTTCAAAATTGCCGCGCAACGCAATAGCGGCCGACCGATTAGCGATGCGATCGGGTCGAGCGCACCTTTGTCGTCGATCGAGGCGCCTGCTGCGTCGCGCGTCTCCGAAGCTTGGTTCGAATGGGCCGCAGCCGATCAAGGCCGCAGTCTTAAATTAGGGGTGATGGACCTCAACGACGAGTTCGATAGCAGCGAGGTCGGTGCGGGGTTCGTCAACTCGACCTTCGGGCTCGCGATTGACGTTGCACAAAGCGGTCTGACCGGGCCGCCGACCTATCCGACCGGCGCACTCGGAATACGGGCACGTGTGCAACGTGGCGATTATCGACTGCAAGCCGCAATTTTCGACGGCGTGCCGGGAGACCCGCGCGAGCCGGTACGACCGACTTTACGCTGGCCCGCGAACGACGGCACTTTGGCCGTGATCGAGGTCGGACGCGATGCGGCGTCGGCGCGTTGGTATGTCGGTGCGTGGCGATATTCGACCGCTTTAGCCCCGCTGCGTGCGGCGATCGATCCGGCGTTGTTACCCATGCGCGGCAGTTCGGGTGGTTATGCACTCGTCGAGCGCACGTGGTGGACGAACGATGTCGGCGGCAAGTTACAGACTTCGCTACGCATCGGGCGCGCCGACGAAAAATTCAACGCGATTCGCGATACGGTGCAATTCGCGCTGCGACTCGATCGACCGTGGCATCTCGAGGGCGAGAGTCTGGGGTTCGCATGGTCGCTGCAACGTCACGGTGGCCCGTCGCGCAGCATCGCCGCAGCCATGGGTGATACGCTGAACGCGCATGAAAGCGTCTTGGAGTTCACGTATCGAAGGCCGCTGGGTGCGCGCTGGGTGTTGCAACCCGACTTGCAATATTTCGCCACGGGTTGGGCGGCGGGGGTACGCATCGAACTCGATCTTTCGCCCTGACGAGTGCGATCGATGATCGATGACTTTTGGAGTACGGAACTCGCCGGTTTCGTCGTCGCCTTGGGCGTCGGCTTGTTGATCGGCGTCGAGCGTGAACGCCGCAAACGAGATTTGCGCGTCGGCGTCGCCGGCGGCGTGCGCACCCACGCGATCGTCGCGCTCGCGGGTGCGCTCGCGCGGCAGTTCAGTGGCGGCTGGCTGCTAGCGATTGGCGCAGTGTTCGTCGCTGCGCTCGTGTTGATTGCGTACGCGCGCGAACGCAGTCGCGATCTTGGCGTCACCAGCGAAGTGACGCTATTCGCCACCTATCTACTCGGTGCGCTCGCCGTCTCCGAACCACAACTCGCGGCAGGAATTGGGGTCGTCGTTGCTTTGATGTTGGCGCTACGCGAAACACTGCATCGATTCGTCGAACGGACGCTCACTGATCGCGAAGTGCTCGACGGTTTGTTGCTCGCCGGTGCTGCACTCGTCGTATTGCCCTTGATGCCGGATGCGGCGGTCGATCGTCTGGGGGTGGTCAATCCGCGATTGATCTGGGAGCTGACGGTACTGGTGCTTTCTTTGAACGGTTTCGGCTACGTCGCGTTACGCACGTTCGGTCCCGGGCGCGGTCTGCCGATCGCCGGCTTTTTTGGCGGCTTCGTCTCGAGTGCGGCGACCATCGGCGTACTCGGGTCGCGGGCGCGTGCAGCATCGAACATGTTCGCAGCGGCGGTCGCGGGCAGTTTGTTATCGTCGGTCGCGACCGTAGTGCAACTCGGTTTGGTGCTCGGTGTGGTCGAACAAGGCATGCTAAAAAGATTACTGCCGACTTTGATCGCGATGGCGCTGGTGGCAGTGGTGGCCTCGCTGGCGTTCGTGCGCAAACTGGGGCCCGACGCTGCAGCGCCTGATTCGAAGCTACAAGGTCGTGCGTTCGAGCCCGGACGAGCACTCGTGTTTAGCATCACGGTCACGGCCTTGCTGTGGGCCTCCGCGTTTTTACGCGAGCTCTATGGTGCGGCCGGTGCGCTAGTCGGCATCGCTTTCGGCGGCTTCGCCGATGCGCACTCGGCAACCGCTTCGGCGGCGGCGCTCGCTGCGAAGGGCGTGTTAGCGGAGGGTCCTGCAGCGGCAGCGGTGATGATCGCGGTGTTGACCAACACCGTGACGAAACTCGTCGTCGCGGCGGTCAGCGGCGGTGCGCGTTACGCTGCGACGTTGGCGGGGCCGCTGCTCGCGATGGCCGCGGTCGGCAGCGTCGTCGCCTATTTGACCCTACGCTTGAGCTGATCCGCTCAGCCCGTCATCGCAGTCGGCAGTGCCAACAATTGCGCGCCGCGCGGTTTGCGCGGAACTTTAGTTTGGAACTTACCCGGCTTCACGATCAAAACGTCGCAGGGCAAAGCATCGAGCACCGCTTCGGCGGTGTTGCCGATCAACAGGCGTTGTACGCCCGAGCGCGACAGCGCCCCCATCACGACGATTTGGGCTTGCAAAGATTTAGCGGCCAGCGGAATCGCCTCGCGCGCAACGCCCTCGACGACAGCGAGCTTGTGTGACGGCAACGGATGCCGCGCGACCTCGGCTGCCAATGCACGGCGCGCGCGCTTTAGCGTTGCATCGCTGTGCGGATCGGCGATCACGACGGGGCCCGCCATCCAGCCGGCCGTCACCATCGTCGTGGGTGCGACGCAATGCACGATTCTCAGACTGCCTTTTGCGGCCTCGGTGATGCGCGCCGAGGTTTCGAGCAGAGCATCGTCGAGTTTGCTCGGCTTGGCGTGTTCGTGGAACGGATCGACTGCCGCCATCACCACCGGGCGATGATAGGGTCGCGAGAGTTTGACGAGCAGCACGGGACAGGGCGCTTGGCGCAGTAATTCCCAGTCTGTGTAGGCGAGCATCCAACCGGCGACGTGTCGGCTCGCATGCCGTTCGGCGACGATTAGATCGGCGCGTGTTTTAAGGGCGCGCCGCACGACGGCCTCAGCGGGCGGGAAATCCCACTCGGCGGCGCAAACGACTTCCACGTCGTGTTTGCGTAGACGCTTGGCGATCGCCTCGAGGCGCTTCAGTGCGGCGGCGATTTGCTCGGCTTCGTAGTCGGCCAAACTGATTCGCCGGGCATCGAGCGCGTCGATCAAGATCGATTGCGAGAGCGCGTGAAACAATTCGAGAGTCGCGCCCGCAGCCATCGCCAATTGCGCGGCTTTGCGCACCGCCGGCATGCTCGCCGCATCGAGGTCCTTGATCGCCACCAGAATTCGTCGCATCGTGCCCATATCGACCTCCAAACGGTTGTGCGTATTTTCCGCCACCCTTCGGAAGGCGCCATCGGTAGGATTGCGTATCCGAATTTCGCTGCGATGGAAGGAGCGCCGCGCATGTCCGAAGCTCTAGAACAATTACTCGCCAGCGTCTTGTCCGCCGACGAATATAGTTTCGATCCGGCGCAACTCGCGCTCGTTTCTGCGGACGTCTATTCGGAGGGTTTACCGGTTGCTGCGGTCATCACGCCGCGCGACAAAGCCCGTTGCGCGGCCGCGATCGGTGTTCTGACAGCAGCGGGGCACGCGATCGTCGCCCGCGGCGGTGGCATGTCGTACACCGGCGGCTATCTCGCCACGCGCGCCGGGACGGTGCTCGTCGATACCTCGCGACTCGATCGAATCGTCGAGATCAACGCCGAAGATTTGTACATCACCTGCGAGGCAGGGGTCACTTGGAAGCGGATCTACGAAGCGCTGCGGCCGCTCGGGCTGCGGTTGCCGTTCTTCGGCACGTTCTCCGGTGCGCAAGCGACGGTCGGCGGCGGGATGTCGAACGGCGCATTGTTTTTAGGTACGGCGCGCTACGGAACCGGCGCCGATTGCATGCTGGGCATGGAAATCGCGTTGGCCGACGGACGAATTCTTTGCACCGGTCAACGGGCGGTGCGTAATGCGCGCAAGCCGTTCTTTCGCACCTATGGTCCGGATTTGTCCGGGCTCTTCATTCACGAGTCGGGGGCGCTAGGCGTCAAACTGCAAGTGACGTTCCGTCTAATTCGCACCCCCGCACACACGGGTTTCGCCTCCTTCGTATTCGACGGCATGGAGGCCGCCGCTCGCGCCTTGTCGGAAGTGGCGCGAACGGGTGCCGCCGAAGAGGCGTACGTGTTCGATCCTGCCTCGACCCGCAAGAACCTGCGCTCGGCGGGATTGTTGAGCGACGCTGGAAAACTGTTGAGCGTGGTGCGCGCCGAGCGCGGTTTTTGGCGCGGCTTGTGGGCGGGCGCTAAATTAGTCGCAGCCGGACGCGGCTTTCTACCCGAGGACGCGTATTCCTTGCACGTCGTCTGCGCGGCGCGCTCGGATGCGGCCTTGCGTGCCGACCTCGCGGCGATCGCGACGGCTTGCTCGACACATGGCGGCGCAGCGATTCCGGATTCGATTCCGCGCGCCGTTCGTGCCGATCTGTTTCCGGCGCCCGACGGCGTGCTCGGGCCCGACGGCGATCGTTGGGCGGCGTTGAACGCGAAAGTTGCCCATTCCGAGGCCGCAGAGATCATTGCGGCCTGTCGTGCTGCGCTCGCACCACACGCGGCGCGCATGCAGGCGAACGGCGTCTGGATGAGTCATTTGTTGATCGCGATCGGCAGCAACGCGTTCAGTTTCGAGCCGGTGTTCCACTGGCACGACCGCTGGCTGCCGATGCACGAAACGATGCCGTCAGCGGCGACGCTCGCCAAACTGCCACGGCCCGCAGCGAACCCGGTCGCGACGGAGTTGGTCGCCGAATTGCGGCAAGTGTTGATCAAAGAGTTCGTGCGTCTCGGTGCGGCGTCGAATCAGATCGGCAAAACCTACCCATATCTCTCGGTGTTGCGCACCGAATCGGCCGAGTTGCTGACCGAATTGAAGCGGGTGGTCGACCCAAAGGGCCTGGTCAATCCCGGCGCGCTCGGTTTTTGAGAGCGTGAGGCGCATGACCGCTCACGCTCGAGCGGTCAGCGTCGGGTGCGCACGGCGATCGATCCGTGCATCAGCCGCATAATTCAACGACCGTTGCGTTCCGCCGAGGA
This sequence comes from Gammaproteobacteria bacterium, assembly GCA_010027845.1. Classification (GTDB taxonomy): domain Bacteria; phylum Pseudomonadota; class Gammaproteobacteria; order Steroidobacterales; family Steroidobacteraceae; genus UBA964. Next base: position 19,518 of record RGUL01000030.1, on the reverse strand, counting down.
CCGTCAAAAGTCCGTTCAAGTGATGCAGACGCGCCGCGACGAGCGCGCCGACGCGTTCGTTGAGATCACGACAGCGAATTGCTGCCTGTCGAAGAGCATTCCAAAGATCAGCGTCCGCCGCAGATTGTAGAGCTTCGAAATCCAGGCGGCGTTGTCGACAGTCGAGTAACCGCAACGATAACCGTCGGCGCTCGCGATGGGCGAGTTCGAGTTCCTCGAGCGTCGGTTCGCCGCGTGTGAGTGCATATTCGGATTCGAGTACCGCGGCGAGCTCCGCCATCACCGCGAGCTCGGCGGCGATCGAATCTTTGAAAGACGCCGCGTGGCTCACGGCATTCCGGCAGCGTGACGCCACTGCGCCTCGTTGCGTAAAAATCCTTCGGTAACCCGCTGCGCATCGACAACATAGCGTCCCTCGCGCAAGGCGTCGGACGTGGCGGCGACTTTGGCGTGATCTATACCGTCGCTCGCGGCCACACGCCGCTCGAGCGCAGCGAAGGATAGGCCGGCGCCCGAGAGTGCCACCGCCGAGGGCGTGTTCGACGTGTCGTATCGATCGATTTTTGCGCTGCGCGAGCTCTCGGCAGGACGCGTCGTCGTAATGCGCAGCGGATCCGCGTCGATCTTTCCGGTCATGGCCTACGGCCTCCACGGTGATTCGACCGGGTTAACGGCCGTCCACTCGAAAACTTTAATCCTGGCCTCGCGGCGCAACTGCGATACCGGGTCCGGTCGCTTGTCCCTGTAGCGCACGGCCGGTCACCGGGTGACGCAACCGTACGGTTTCCCCCGGTCGCGCGTCAGCCAGCGCGATCGCCTCGCTACGCACTTCTAGACCCGTCGCACGGGCGATAACGGTCACCGTGTCACCGCGCTTGATCCAAGGGCGCTGGGATAGATCCTGTCGGCGCAGTGCTTCACCTGCCGCGAGCGCACGACGCGTCATGAACCCTTCGAGCGCAGTGGGTGGCCGCAGCATCGCGTCGGGTAAGCCGGGCAGCTTGCGTCGTTCGATTCGTAGGGCAGTGATGTCGGGTGTTTCGCCACTGCCGATCGGTCGCGTCAACACGTATACGTCGGACTCGGTCTGCACGGTGAGTCCGATCGGCACCGTCCAATCGGTCGGCGTCGAGCAATGAATCGTCACCAGGACACGTCCGACGTCCGAATTCTGCACTTCGAGACGCAGCGCCGGTTGTTCGCCGCAGCGCGGCAGGACGAGACGCGTGTCGAGCGGTGCGGCAGCTAACTCAAGAGCAGTTACCGAGCCACTCGCTTTAGTCGCCGCGTCGCCGAGCGAGTCCGCGCCAACGGCAATCACTCGCCGTGCATAGTTGGTGGCGACGTTAATTAATCGCGCTGCGGTCCAATGGTCCTCGTCGGCGTATGCGGTCGGCAGCAAGATCGCGACGAGCGTCAAGCAAATGACTTTCTTTTGCATAGCTTCGCACGAGCAATCGACGTGCCACAGCGATTCATTTTATGCACTGCGACAAAATTCTGGCGCAGTTCGCGCATGGCATGTCCTTTGCTGAACTCCATTCGAAGTCAGTTTCGTGGCGGAGTTCAGCGTGGATATCGACTCTCACCTCAGTTTGCACGTGAACGCTTTGCGGTTGCGCGGGCTGCGTTCCGAGTTGCTCGCGCGCAATATCGCCAACGCCGACACACCTAACTACAAGGCACGCGATATCGACTTTTCGAAAGAGTTGGCGCAATCCGGCGCGCCGCAAGTTTTGTATCGCACGCCGTTAGGTGACTCGCTCGACGGTAATACGGTGGAGTTGCAGATGGAGCAGGCGGCGTTCGCCGAGAACGCTGTGCACTATCAAACCACGCTCGCTTTCATCAATTCGAAGTTGCGCGGTCTGATGACCGCGATCACGGGACAGTGAGGGCGGCGATGTCAGACTTCAAAGTATTCGATATCGCGGGGTCCGCACTGGTCGCGCAATCCATGCGACTCAATACCGTTGCGTCGAATCTCGCCAATGCCGACACCGTCGCGAGCGATCCCAGCAAGGTCTTCCGGGCGCGGCATCCAGTGTTCGAGGCGCAGCAAGATACCGTTCGGGTCACCGGTGTCATCGAGTCGGAGCGTGCACCGTTGGTGCGCTACGAACCCGGTCACCCCGCAGCGGATGCCAAGGGTAACGTGTATGCCCCCGACATCGATCCGGTCGAGCAAATGGTCGACATGATCGCGGCCTCTCGCGCGTATCAAAGCAATCTTGAAGTGATGGGTGCTGCCAAAGATCTGCTGCTCGCGACCTTGAGGCTCGGCCAATGACGGTGAGTTCGGTGGGTGCCGCGAGCGGGGCGACCGTCGCCAAGAACGACGCGCAGCAGCTCGGCCAAGATCAGTTTTTGAAGTTGATGCTCGCGCAGCTCAAGAACCAGGATCCCCTGAAGCCGTTGGAGCCTGCGGAATTCCTGGGGCAACTCGCGCAGTTCTCGACCGTCACCGGTATTCAACAAATGAAGGGTGCAGTGAGCGACATGGCCGGCGCGTTGCGGGCGAGCCAAGCATTGCAGGGCGCGACGCTCGTCGGTCGACACATCGTCGCCGTCGCCGATCGTGTGAACTTCGACGGTGTGAGCAGCATTGTCGGGCGGATCGATCCGCCGGCTAGCGCCGATACGGTCGATTTAGTGATCAAAGACGCGAGCGGCGCGGTGGTGAGTCGCACGACTCGACCCGTCGTCGCCGGAGCGGTCGAGTTCGCGTGGGATGGCGCGACGGATCGCGGTTTGCGGGCGCCGCGGGGTGAGTATCGCATCGAAGCACTGTTCACCAGCGGCGGGCGCAGCGAGTCGGTGCCGGTGCAGTTGGAGAGCGTCGTCACGAGTGTCGCGCTCGATCCTGCGTCCGGTTCCATTTCTTTGGAGACCAACCATGGTCCGCTCGGTTTTGCTGCCGTGCGCCGAGTCAAGTAATTCTAGAGGAAGTCTACTATGACCTTCAGAGTCGCCATTTCCGGTCTTAATTCTGCGCAGACCGATTTGTCCGTCACGGCCAACAACATCGCCAACAGCTCGACCACCGGCTTCAAGCAATCGCGCGCGCAGTTCGCCGAGTTGTTTTCGGTGTCGTCGACGGGCGTTAGTTCGCTCGCCTCTGGTAACGGGGTGCGCGTTACCGATATCGCGCAACAGTTCAAGCAAGGCAACATCGATTTCACTGACAATAGCTTGGACCTCGCGATCAGTGGCAACGGGTTTTTCGTTTTGAGCGACAACGGTGCGACGGCCTACTCGCGGGCAGGAGCGTTTCGCGTCGACCGGTCGGGATACGTGGTAAACGCAGCCAATCAACGTTTGCAGATTTTTCCGCCGAATTCGCAAGGGGGATTCAATACTGGTGCGTTGTCGGATCTAAGATTGACGAGCGGCGAGAGCCCTCCGGCAGCGACTGCGAACGTGCGCGTGGTGGCGAACCTTCCGGGGAATGCGCGTCCGCCCCAGTTGTCGCCGTTCGATCCGAGCGATCCCGACACTTACAATCACTCGACGGCGATGACCGTCTATGATTCCCTCGGCTCCGCGCACACTGCGACGTTTTATTTCGCGAAAAGCTCAACGGCAAACGCCTGGGAGCAGCGCATGTACGTCGACGGTAGTGCCGTCGGTGAGCCGCAGACTCTGCTGTACTCGGCGAGCGGCACGCTGACTTCGCCTGAAAACGGTAGTGTCGTCTTCCCGCCGTTCGATCCTGGTAACGGTGCCGCGCCCTTAAACGTCGCGGTCGATCTCGGCGCGAGCACGCAATATGGTAGTGCCTTCAGCGTCTCCGCGATCACCCAGGACGGCTATACCACCGGGCGCTTAATCGGAATCGACACGGAATCGAGTGGCGTCGTGCAGGCTCGATTCACCAACGGGCGATCGATCGCGCTCGGCATGGTCGCGCTCGCACAGTTTCCGAACCCGAACGGCTTGCAGCAACTCGGAGACACGACTTGGGCGGAAACTTTTGCCTCCGGACAGGCCTTGCGTGGCTCAGCCGGCTCGGCCGGTCTCGGACTCATTCAATCGGGCGCGCTGGAGGCATCGAACGTCGACGTGACCGAACAACTCGTCGGCATGATCACGGCACAACGCAACTTCCAAGCGAACGCGAAAATGATCTCGACGGCCGACGCGATCACCCAAAGCATCATCAACATTCGCTAATGGATAAGTCGATCTACATCTCGATGTCGGGGGCGCGCGCGGCGATGCGCGCGCAAACGGTGGTCAATCACAATCTGGCCAACGCCTCGACGGTCGGCTTTCGTGCCGAGCTACCCGAAGCGGCGACGACCGTTGGCGCCGATCACGACGCTCGTGCCTACGCGGGAATCGCAACCACTCGCTTCAGCGACGCCCAGGGCGCCATCATGTCGACGGGTCGACCGCTCGACGTGGCGATTCGCGGCGCAGGGTGGCTCGCGGTCGAGGCCTCGGATGGCAGCGAAGCGTATACCCGGGCTGGCGACCTGCGAGTCGATGCGGCTGGAGTTTTACGCAATGCGGCCGGACATGCGGTGCGCAGCGAGAACGGCGCCATCACGGTGCCGTCGCAAGAGACGCCGGCCGCGACGATCGCTCGCATCAAACTCGTCCGGCCTGACGCGGCAAGCTTAGAGCGCCGTGCTGACGGTTTGTTTCGGCTCAAAGACGGCAGCGTCGCACCGGCCGACCGCAGCGTCACGCTTGAGAGCGGCATGCTCGAGTCGAGCAACGTCAATCTCGCGGCGCAATTAGTCCAGATGATCGAAATCTCGCGGCGCTTCGAGTGGCAGATGCGCGGCGTGCGCACGGCAGAAGAGAACGCGCGCAACACCGGCTCGCTGCTGCGCAGCGGCTGACCACCTTTCACGACGCGGAGCGATACGAACCATGGATCCAGCACTTTGGGCTGCTAAGACCGGACTCGACGCGCAGCAAACACGCATGGCGGTGACGGCCAACAATTTGGCTAACGTCAACACCACCGGCTTCAAGCGCGGTCGCGCGGCGTTCGAAGATTTGTTGTACCAAAACGTGCGGCAAGTCGGTGCCGGTGTTACCCAAGAGACGCAGTTACCGTCCGGCTTGTCCGTCGGCACCGGCGTGCGGGTGGTCGCAACCGAAAAGACTTACGCGCAAGGCAATCTGCAAATCACCAATAATCCGCTCGATCTGGCGATCGACGGTCGTGGCTTTTTCCAAGTTTCGCTTCCAGACGGGACGCTCGCTTACTCGCGCGACGGAAGTTTGAAATTGAATTCGCAGGGTGAGCTCGTCACCGCGAGCGGCTATCGCATCCAACCGACCATTTCAATTCCCGCAGGCGCGCAGTCCATCACCATCGGCCGCGATGGCGTCGTGCAGGCGACGCTCGCGAACCAAGTGAATCCGTTGCAGGTCGGCACGCTGCAAATCGTCGATTTCGTGAATCCCGTCGGCTTGCAGCCGCGCGGCGAAAACCTTCTGCTCGAATCGGCGGCGAGCGGTGCGCCGCAGTCGGGCGCACCGGGCATCAACGGCTTGGGCAGCTTGCAGCAAGGCGCCCTCGAATCCTCGAACGTCAACGTCGTCGAAGAGCTCGTCGGCATGATCGAAACGCAACGGGCCTATGAAATGAATTCCAAGGCGATTGCGACCGTCGACAAGATGCTCGAATTCGTCACGAGTCGCGTATGACCCTAGTATTCGATTCGAAGGCTTACGCCGCCGTCGTCGTGTCGTGCTTGACGGCCTGCAGCGCACCGACCAGCCGTCTCGCTGCGCTCGCCGAACCGACCGTGGAGTCGATCTCGGTCGGCGCGGCGAGCGCTAATCATGGAGCGATCTACCGCGAGGGGCGCGATTTGCGACTTTTTGAGCATTTCGTTGCGCGTAACGTCGGCGATATTTTGACTGTGCGGCTAGCCGAGACGACCGATGCGTCGAAGAGTGCGAGCACGACGACCAAGAAATCTTCTAAGGCCGATCTGCCGGGACCCGTGATCGCGGGTCGGCCGGTCGCAATCGGTGGCACGAAAATTTTCGCCGGCGCGCTCGCGGACGACAGCGCGTTTGCGGGCGAGGGCGCAAGCAAACAAAGCAATCGGCTATTCGGCGACGTGACCGTCATCGTCGAGCGACGCTTACCGAACGGTGATCTATACGTACGCGGTGAAAAGTCGATCGTGATCAACCAGGGGCGCGAGTCGATCCGGGTCAGCGGCATCGTGCGACCGGTCGACATCGAACCCGACAATTCCGTCGTATCGACCCGCCTCGGTGCGGCGAACATCGCTTACTCGGGTCGCGGCGCACTAGCCGATTCCAACGCTCCGGGCTTGTTCTCGCGGTTGTTCAACGCGCCTTGGTTGCCGTTCTGAGCGCGTGATGAGGACCGACCGCGGCAACCGGAAAGCAGCCATGCTGATCGTCGTCGCGACCTGTTCGGCGATCGGTGTTGCGTGCGCAGAGCGAGTCAAGGATCTCGCCTCGGTCGGTGGTGTGCGTAGCAATCAATTGGTTGGCTACGGTCTCGTCGTCGGTCTCGATGGCACGGGTGATCAAACCACTCAAGCGCCATTCACTGCGCAAAGCATCAAAAATATGCTGGCTCGCTTCGGTGTGAGCGTGCCGCCCGGGGCGACCGCTCAACCGAAGAACGTCGCGGCGGTCATCGTGCAGGCCGAACTACCGGCCTTTGCCAAACGTGGCCAAACCCTAGACGTGACGATTTCTTCGATCGGTAACGCCGGAAGTCTCCGCGGTGGTGCTTTATTGATGACGCCGCTGCGCGGCGCGGATGGCGAGGTTTACGCCGTCGCGCAGGGCAATCTCGTCGTCGGCGGTTTCGGGGCCTCGGGGCGCGACGGGTCGCGAATCGCCGTCAACGTGCCGAGTGCCGGACGCATTCCGGGTGGTGCGAGTGTGGAGCGCGAGGTACCGAGCGATTTTGCGGACACACCGTACCTCTCGCTCGATCTACGTTCGCCCGACTTCACCACTGCACTGCGTCTGGCCGAGGGCATCAATCAGTTGTTAGGACCTGACACCGCCGAACCGATCGATGCAGTGAGTGTGCGCGTCGTCGCCCCGAAAGAATTGAATCGTCGCATCGCCTATCTTTCGATGCTCGAACAACTCGAGATTACGCCGGCCGATGCACCGGCGCGGGTCATCGTCAATTCGCGCACCGGTACGGTGGTGATGAGTTCGAAAGTTCGCGTGTTGCCAGCCGCGGTCGCGCATGGATCGATGTCGGTCACGATCACCGAGCGCACCGAGGTGAGTCAACCGTTGCCGTTATCGAACGGTACGACCGTCTCGGTGCCGCGCACGGACATCGAATTGAAGACGTCGGATGCGCGCATGTTCAAGTTCGATGCGGGGGTCACGCTCGACACCATCGTCGACGCCGTTAATCGCGTCGGTGCGGCGCCCGGCGATCTCGTCGCGATTCTGGAAGCACTGAAACAAGCTGGAGCGTTACGTGCCGAGCTCATCGTCATTTGACGTCGCCGCGCTCGGTGCCCTGCGCAGACAAGCGGCACAGGATGCGCCTAGCGCCCTCAAAGAAGCTGCGCAGCGCTTCGAAAGCGAGTTCATCAGGATGATGCTCAAAAGCATGCGTGAGGCGGGTGGCAGCGATCCGCTGTTCGGTTCCGACCAGGCCGATTTGTATCGTGATCTTTTCGACGGCCAACTCGCCTTGGATATTGCGCGAGGCAAGGGCCTCGGTCTCGGTGACCTTCTAATTAGGCAGGTGCAGGGCGAGGGGGCGAGGACGACCGCCGCGCAGGCGGAATTCGTCGATCGTATTCGACCGCTGGCGGAGCAAGTCGCACGCGAACTTGGTGTCTCCACGCGAACGGTGATCGCTCACGCCGCGCTCGAAACGGGTTGGGGGCGCTCTTTGCCTCGCGATGCGGACGGACGCAGCAGCCTCAATTTCTTCGGCATCAAGGCCGCGCGCGGCGGACGCGACGCCGTCGAGGCGAAGACCAACGAATTCGAGGGCGGCGAACTGGTGCAACGCGTCGAGCGTTTTCGTAGCTACGCGTCGCTCGAAGAGGGTTTTGCCGACTATGCTCGTCTGCTCGGTCGTGAGCGCTATGCGGCGGCGCGCGGCGTGGGTGACGATCCAGCGGCTTTCGGTGCTGCGTTGCAGCGCGCGGGTTACGCGACCGATCCGGATTACGCGAGCAAACTGGCGCGGGTCGCTGCGAGCCTCGGAGAGCGCGCGTGAGCGGCATGCTATCCACGGGTCTCAACGGCCTGCGTGCGTTTCAGAGCGCGATCGACGTCACTTCGCAAAACGTCGTGAATTCCGACACCGATGGCTACGTGCGCCAACGTGCCGAGTTGGCGACGCGACCGGCCATTCCGAGCGGCGGGAGCTGGCTCGCGAGCGGTGTCAAAGTTGCCCAAGTCGTGCGCGAGGTTGATCAATATTTGATCGCGCAGAGTCGCGATGCCGACTCGACAGCGACGGAAGCGCAGACTCGCGCGAGCGAGACGGCCCGTTTGCTCACCGCACTCGGTAGCGGCGAGAGTGGGCTGACCGGTACAGTCGGTCGGCTGCGCGATGCGTTCGATGCACTCGCTGCCGATCCGGCGTCGACTGCCTCGCGATCGGGTGTGCTCACCGAGCTGGGTCATTGGGTCGACCAGTTGCAAGCCTTCGATACGCACTGCAGTGCCCTCGACAAAGAATGGAGTGCCCGCATGGCCCAAGCGGCTGCGGAGGTTGCCGCTGATGGGCGCAGCATCGCGGACCTCAATCGCAAGATTGCGATTGGCGCCGCGGCCGCTGGTTCGCCGTCGCCCGCGCTCCTCGACCAACGCGATCGCTTGCTCGATCATCTAGCCGGTTACGCTGAACTTCGCGTGGTCGACGCGGGTGATGGCAAGGTCAACGTTTTCGTCGGTCGTGGTCGTACGTTAGTTGTCGGCGACACGTCGTCGGACGTCTCCGCGGCCGACTTCACATCCGATTCCGGGGGCACCCTCGGCGCGCTGTCGTCGTGCCGGGACACTTTGGCGACTACGCGCACGCGCTTGAGCGATTGGGCGCGGGCGACGAGCGATTCGCTCAACGCGACGCATCGCGGCGGTGTCGATGCGCGCGGTCGCGCCGGCCTCGACTTACTCAGTTATGCCGCGTCGACGACGCCGAGTGAAACCCTGCAAAGCCTAAGGGTGTTGCTCGACGATCCGAGTCGAATTGCGGCTGCGCGCACGGATCGCGGTGTCGGTGACAACGGCAACGCACGCGTGTTGGTGGAAAATTTCGTCGCGATCATCGATGGCGCGAGCGCACTGCGTCTGCAATTGGCCGATCAACAACGAGCGGCCGAACGCGAGGCCGAGGTACGGGTCGCATCGAAAGAGGATATCGATCGACGACGCAGTAATCTTTCGGGCGTTAATCTCGACGAGGAGGCGGCGCGTCTACTGCAATTGCAGCATGCCTATCAAGCCGCCGCACAGGTGGTTCGAATGTCGGACGAGCTGTTTCGCACGCTGCTCGATGCGGCGCGGTGAGGACGCTATGCGTATTTCATCACGTACGTTTTTAGACACCCCCGTCGCCGACATGACGACTCTGCAGGCGAACGTGGATCGTACGCAGCGCGAGGTCGCGACCGGAATCCGCGCGGACGCCGCTCTTCCTGGCAACGCCGTGCGACTCGATGCGCTCGACGCCGCCAACATTCGTCTCGCGCGGTATGCGGCTAACGCGGCAGGTGTTCGCGATCGTCTCAATAGTTGCGAGTCGGTGGCAAGCGATGCCGCTGATGTCGTTCAACGGGCGCGCGAGCTCGCGTTGCAAGCGGCCAACGGCAGTCTCGACGCTGCGTCCCGTACCACGATCGCGATCGAATTGCGGGGATTGCGTGAGCAGTTGCTCGCCGTGGGTAATCGCACGGACTCGCGTGGCGAATATTTGTTGGCGGGGTCGCGCTCTTGGGCGCCGCCGTTCGTTGATCGAACGGGCACAGTGCAGTACGACGGCGACACCACGCTGCGCAGCATCGACGTGCTGCCGGGTCGCGCCGTCATCGATTCCTTGCACGGCGCGCAGTGGGCGGAGGTCGTCACGGCCACGGGTAGTGTCGACGTGTTCGCAGTACTCGACGGTCTGGCGACGAGCCTCGACTCGGTCGCAGCGGGCGCGCTCGACGAACGAGATTTCCAGCGGTCGATCGCCGCATCGATCGATTCATTGTCGGCCGGTGTCGATCATTTTGCGACCTTGCGCGCGACCATTGGTTCGCGAATTGCCGCGCTCGATGTCTGCGACACGACTCGAGACGATCTCAAGCTCGCAGTGACGCAGCAAACTTCCGCATTACGGGATGTGGATTTGGCTGCCGCGATCAGCCGACTGCAAGGGCAGCTCGCCGGCTTGCAGGCTGCTCGGCAGTCTTACGCGCAGCTGTCGAAGCTTGGTTTATTCGAATACCTCTAAAGGTTATCGCCGACGGCCGATACAGGGTCTGCAGGGTAGCGACGCCGAGACGCGTCACCCGGCAAGGACACACCAACCGTCTCGAGGAGTTCATCCATGAGTCAAGTGATCAATACGAACGTGAATTCGCTGATGGCGCAGCGCAATCTCGCCACCTCCGGGCGGGATATGGCGACCGCTCTACAGCGCTTGTCTTCTGGTTTGCGCATCAATAGTGCCAAAGACGATGCGGCCGGTCTCGCGATTGCGCAGCGATTGAGCGCCCAGGTGCGCGGCTTGAACCAAGCCACGCGCAACGCGAGCGATGCTATTTCTTTGTCGCAAACTGCCGAAGGCGCGCTCGATGCCATTACACAGAATTTGCAACGGATGCGCGAGCTGGCGGTCCAGTCGGCGAACTCGACCAACAGCGCTTCGGATCGCGGCGCGTTGCAACTCGAAATCAAGCAATTAAAAGCCGAAATCGATCGCGTCGCCTCGCAGACGCAATTCAACGGCATCAACCTGCTCGACGGCAGTTTCGAAAATCGCGCCTTCCAGGTTGGTGCAAACGCCAATCAAACCATCAACATAGACTCGATCGCGAGCGCACGTACGAGCGCGCTCGGTCAGTTTCGTGGTGTCGTGTTGACAGCGCAGTCCATCGGCACGGCGGACGATTCCGCCGACGACCAGAGCGTCTCCGTCGACGGCACGGAATATGCGCTCGGCTCGATCGCGAACGACGCGAAAGCGTTAGCGGCGGCCATCAATACGAAAGGCCCGCCGGGTATGCAAGCGAGCGCCAACGCCACCGTGGTCGCCAGTGTATCGGCCGAGACCAACGCCAGCGAAGATGGTGCCGCGACCATCACCGTCAACGGCGTCGCGATTTCCGTCGCGGGTGTGAACGGCAATGCCTCGGCGAATCGTTCGGCGGCCGTCGCTGCGATCAACGCGCAATCGGCCGCGACCGGCGTCTCGGCGAGCGATGACGGTAGTGGCGTGAAGCTCACCGCCGCCGACGGACGTAACATCACGCTCGAGTTCGACGAGGGTGACTTCACCGACGGCACGCTCGAGGACTTCGGCATCAACGAGGCGGGCACTTACGGCGGCACCTTGAATGTCACGTACAGCGCGCCCGACGGCGTCAAGGGTGATATTACTTGGTCGGGCGCGTTCGAGCCCGACGATGCGACGATAGGCGCGTCGGGCATGGCGATCGCCGATGTCGATGTATCGACCTCGACGGGCGCGACCGATGCCTTGGTGTCAATCGACGCGGCGCTCTCCGGGGTGAACAACTCGCGCGCCAAACTCGGTGCAATCCAAAATCGCTTCGAGTCGACGATCGCGAACCTGCGTACCACGGCGGAGAACGTCGAGGCCTCGCGCTCGCGAATCCAGGACACCGACTTCGCCAAAGAAACTGCGGCACTCACGCGGGCGCAGATTCTGCAGCAAGCCGGTATTGCGATCCTGTCGCAGGCGAATGCTGCACCGCAAAACGTGTTGACGCTGTTGCGCTGATGCGTAGTCGGGCGGGGCGGCGCCATGTGGCGGCGTCCCGCCCGCCCATCCGAGGGGCGATGAGTCGTGAGTACCATCGAAAAAACCGATCACAAGCCGGCCACCATACCGGCCGCGGGCATTTCGGTGCGCGATGCAGACGCGTCGCAGCGCATCAACCCGAATGTCTCGTTATCACGCTCGAGTGCGCAGGCCGATGCGCAAAGTGGCATCGACAAACTCGCCGCGCGGCTCGAGTCTGCAGCGCGTAACGCGGGTCACTCGCTCGAGTTCAGCGTGCGCGGCGATTTAAATCGCGTGGTGGTGACGGTTCGCGACGAGAAAACCGGTGAGGTGATTCGTCAGATCCCGAGCGAGACAATGTTGAAACTCGCCGAGCGTGCAGCAGCGGGCGCAGTGCCGACGGGCAGCGTGTTGTTCGACGGACGAGCCTAAGCGCGTGCCGTCGCTACAAATGTCGGGCATCGGTTCCGGTCTCGACGTTAACGGCCTGGTTACCCAACTCGTTGCAGCCGAGCGCGCGCCGGCGGATCAACGTATCACACGTCAAAAATCGACGATGGCAACGACCTTGTCGGCGCTTGCAACGCTGAAGGGTGCGGCGTCCGCGCTCGGTGCGTCGGTCCGCGCGCTCGCGAGCGGTAACGAGAGCCGCACGGTCGCGCTCTCCGATGCAGGCGCGATGCTCGCGACCGCTACGGCCGCCGCACCCACGGGTTCACATTCGATCGAAGTGCGCATGCTAGGGTCGAATCATCGGCTGGCGAGCGCGGTATTCGTCGCGGGCGCTAACGCAAAAGTCGGTAGCGGGATGCTCGAGATCGCGCAAGGCGGTCGTTCGTTGCGGATTCAGACGACCGCCGACACCACACTCGCGAGCCTGCGGGATACGATCAACACCGCGCGTGATAACTCCGGTTTACGCGCATCTTTGTTGAACGTCAGCGGCGGCACGCGACTCGTACTCGAAGCGACACGGGCAGGATCGGCGGCGGCGCTCGAGGTGCGTGTTCAAAATGCCGTCGGTGCGTTAGCCGGTTGGCCCGAATCTTTGACCACCGTTCAAGCAGCGCGCGATGCCGAGGTGTATATCGACGGATTTGCGGTCGCCGCCGCTGGTAATCGAGTCGCCGGTGCGCTCGAGGGCGTGATTTTGGACGTTACCGCCACGACCGGCGACACGCCGACCACGTTGAACGTGCAAGACGATGTGGTGGGCCGCCAACAACGGTTCGGTCAATTCGTCGATGCGTACAACGCGTTCGTCACGACCGCGCAGCGCCTGCGCAGCTTCGACCCCGTAGAACGAACGGCTGGCCCGTTGCTCGGCGATGCGAGCCTGCGAAATTTCGAGGCCACCGTACGACGCACGATCGAATCGACAGCGCCCGCGACTTTAGGTTTAAGTTTCCAGGTGGACGGTCGTTTGCGACGCGACGCGGCGATATCGACCGCCGCGCTCGCCGACCGCGATGTCGTGCGAAGCACGTTACTAGGCGACGCAGGCCTTACGACACGGCTGATGGCCGTACTCGACGGATACGTCAGCGACCGAGGCGTCCTAGCCGGTCGGACCGATGTATTGCAGGCGCGTAAGCGTGAACTCGATACACAAGTTGCGGCGCTCGACACGCGGATGAGCATGATCGAAAAACGATATCGAGCCCAATTTTCCGCGCTCGATTCGATGTTGACTGACCTGCAAAGCACCTCGAGCTTCCTCGCGAAACAGCTCAAGTAATCACGATGCTGCCGATACCGGTTGTATGCCGGTTACCCTCATGAATCTGAAAGTCGCAGCCTACCAACAGGTTGCCGCACATGGCGGCGTCGCAGCCGCCGATCCGCAGCGCTTGATCACATTACTGCTGGACGGCGCGTTGACCCGAATCGCGGCGGCGCGTGGTTGCTTGCACCGCGCTGCGCGTCTTGAGAAAACTGATCATCTACGCCGCGCGCTGGCGATCGTCAGCGAATTACGCGCTTGCCTGGCGCTCGAACACGGTGAATTACCCAAAAATCTGGATCGGTTGTACGAATTCGTCGAGCGACAGCTGCTGCGCGCGCACACCGACCCCGCGGTGCACTTGCTCGACGATGCATGCGGCGTGCTGTCCGAGATTCGATCAGCTTGGATCGCGCTTCCGCGACGCTAGACGATTCCGGAATGGAAGCGATTGTCCTATCTGACCGATTAAGGCCGTACTAGTATCTTTAGTCATGTGAGGGAGGTCACATGACGCAGATGACGGAGGCGCGGGACGAAAAGATTTTCGGTCCGAAATACCCCACGGGCCGGACCGAGGCAGTGCGTCAAGTCGTACGGCTCATCCAGCAGGTCGCTCGTCACGACTCCACCGTTCTCATTCTCGGTGAATCCGGTGCGGGAAAGGAGGTCGTGGCGCGCGCGATCCACGATAGCAGCCATCGGCGTGGCGGTCCGTATGTCGCCGTCAATTGCGGCGCGATCCCCGCCGAATTGCTCGAGAGCGAGTTGTTCGGGCACGAACGCGGCGCGTTCACCGGCGCTTACGCCCAGCGCGCCGGGCGCTTCGAGGTTGCCGAGGGCGGCACTTTGTTTCTCGACGAAATCGGCGACATGAGTCTGCCGATGCAGGTCAAGCTGCTGCGCGTTTTGCAGGAGCGGGTGTTCGAGCGCGTCGGCGGCAATCAAATATTTCGTTGCGACGTACGCATCATCGCTGCCACCCACCGAAATCTCGAACAGCAAATCGAGCGCGGCATGTTTCGCGGCGATCTGTTCTATCGCCTGAACGTGTTTCCGATCGACATGCCTAGCCTACGTGAACGGGTCGGCGATCTGCCGCTATTGATTCAGGACTTCATCGAGCAAAACGTGCGCGCGGGCCGTGCTCGGTTGGTGCTCGCACCTGCTGCGCTCGAATCGCTGCGCGCTTACGCCTGGCCGGGGAATGTGCGCGAACTTGGAAATTTGATCGAGCGGCTGTGCATTCTCTATCCGGACCGCGCAGTCGAGTTGGACGATTTGCCGTTGCGATATCGCAGCACCGCGGCGATGTCGCTGACGACGGATTCGGTATTGCAGGCCACGACGGAGCCGCAATCGGAATACGCGACCGACAATTTTTTGGAAGCCAGAAGCGACACCGAAGACTCAACGAATCCGATCGACGAATTACCGCAGGACGGACTCGATCTTCGTGCGCATCTCTGTGCGATTGAAAGTCGACTCATCCA
Source organism: Gammaproteobacteria bacterium (assembly GCA_010027845.1). GTDB lineage: Bacteria > Pseudomonadota > Gammaproteobacteria > Steroidobacterales > Steroidobacteraceae > UBA964. Next base: position 4,349 of record RGUL01000030.1, on the reverse strand, counting down.
CGAAGCCTTACAACGTTCCGGTGGCACGGTGGCGCACGCGGCGCGATTGCTCGGTTTGCGGCGCACGACTTTAGTCGAAAAGCTGCGACGCAACGGCGTTTCGGAAGCGTCGCTCGTCTGACGCGCGACGCGATGGGCACGGAATTTGCTCCGCCTCCGCAGTCCGATAATTGCGGGGCAATCGCCGGTGAGTCGAATCGAAATCGAAAGAGTCGTGGCGCAGATTCGTGAATTGCGTCAAAAGTCCGTCGGAGCCACGGCGTCGCCCGCCGAATCACTGACGTCGACCAGTCGCGACAATGTCGTGAGTTTCGAAAAGGTGCTGCGTAATGGTCTTGATGCCGTCGATCGCGCCGACGCACAAGCCCGCAGTTCGGCCTCGGCGTTCGAACGTGGCGCTCCGGGCGTCGACTTGGCGAGCGTCATGATCGACATGCAGAAAGCGAGCATCGGCTTGCGAGCGACGGTCGAAGTGCGTAATCGCGTCGTCGCGGCCTATCAAGACATCATGAACATGCCGATCTGAGGCCCGCACGGATGGCACCTCTCGTCAACGCCGAACGTTTACCGGCGATCTTTGCGGGCTTACGACCGCTCGCTTTGCTGACCGGGCTGGCGGCGGCGATCGGTCTCGGTATCGCGGTCGTGCTGTGGTCGCAATCGCCGACGTATTCTTTGTTGTACGGTAATTTACCGGACGACGAGGTGGCAGCGGTCGGTCAAGCACTCGCTGCCGCGGGTATCCCATACCGTCTCGAAAACGGCGCCGGCGCGTTGTCGGTGCCGCAGGAGCGACTCAACGAAGCGCGACTGTTATTGGCCGGCAAGGGGGTGATCGAATCGGGTGGGTTCGCGAATCTCGCCCGCGAGAATGGCTTCGGTACCTCGCAGTTCATGGAAGGTGCGCGCTATCAACACGCCCTCGAGCAGGAGTTAGCGCGAACGATCGCCAGTTTGCAACAGGTCGCGAGCGCACGAGTCCACATCGCCGTCGCGCGCGAATCCGGTTTCGTGCGCGATCGGAGGTCGGGTAGTGCGAGCGTATTTCTGCAATTGAAACCGGCTCGTCGACTGTCGAGCGAACAGGTGACTTCGGTCGTCAATCTCGTCGCCTCCAGCCTGCCCGATCTCGAGGCGGATCGCGTCACGGTCGTCGATCAGCAAGGACGGTTGTTGTCTTCGCCGCGCGGCCGCGATCCGCAGGCGATGCGTGACCAACAAATCGAGTTCGCTCGACAATTCGAGGAGAGCTACTCGCAGCGCGTCGAGAATTTATTGGCGCCACTGGTCGGCGTCGGACGGGTGCGCGCGCAGGTCAGTGCGGAATTCGACATGAGTGCGAGCGAGGAGGCGCGCGAGCAATACAAACCCGACAGTCAGGTCGTCCGACGTGAGCAGTCATCCGAAGATCGTCGAGTAGCCGGGACGGCTTCGGGCGTGCCGGGTAGTCTCAGCAATCAGCCGCCGTCCCGAGCGGCCTCGAGCACGACACCGGCCGACGGCACCGCACTGTCGGCCACGACGCCGCAATCGACCCAATCCTCACGGGAATACGAAATCGATCGGACCGTTGCTTACACGCAGCAACCGTCAGGACGCTTGAAGCGTTTGTCGGTCGCCGTGTTGATCGATCACGTGCCGGTCGATGGTCGGGACGGCAAAGCGAAGCCAGTGCCACTCGATGCCGCACAAATCGCACGCATCGAGACCTTAGTCAAAGATGCCGTCGGCTTCGACGACCAGCGTGGCGATCGCGTGACCGTCGTCAACAGTCCGTGGAGCGCTGACAGCAAGACCGACGACAAACTCGGCGATACGATACCGCTCTGGCAGCAACCATGGGTGCGCGACGCCGCGAAGTTGTTGCTCGGTGCGATCTTGGCACTCGTCTTGTTGCTCATGGTCGTTCGTCCCTTGTTGCGGCAATACGCCGCGATCTTCGCGCGCGACGGTCGTAGCGAAGCGCCGAACGCTCTGGCCTTGATGGGTGCGGGCGACGAAGAGGCTTCGGCGGTCGCGCGGGTTCGTCGCCCCGCATATGACGAAGATGTCGCCCGCGCGCGAACGCTCGTCAACGAGGATCCGGCACGCGTCGCGCAAGTGGTTCGGAAGTGGGTGACGACCGATGGCGGTTGACCAGGCGTTGATGGCCTCGCGATCGGGCGTCGAAAAGGCAGCGATCCTGTTACTCACGCTCGGTGAAAAAGAAGCGGCCGAAGTGTTGCGTCATCTGCCGGCGAAAGAAGTGCAGCGTCTCGGTGCCGCGATGGCGCAAATATCGGACGTCAGTCGCTCCGAGGTGACCGAGGTCTTGGGATGGTTCATGGACGACGCAGAACGTCAGACCTCACTCGGGCTCGGCAGCGCCGATTTCGTCAGGAAAACTTTGATCGAGGCGATGGGCGAGCACCAGGCCGCGGGGTTACTCGATCAAATATTACTCGGCCGGGCCAGCAAAGGACTCGAGTCACTCAAATGGATGGATCCGAAGGCGATCGCCGAGATGGTGCGCCAAGAACATCCGCAGATCGTCGCCATCATCCTCGCTTATCTCGAAGCGGAGCAATCGGCGAAGATCGTCGCCTATCTACCCGAGGAGGTGCGTGGCGATCTGCTGTTTCGGGTCGCGACACTGGACGGCATTCAGCCGGCGGCGCTGCAAGAGCTCGATCAGGTGATGGAGCGTCAATTCGCCGGTAGCAGTCGCACCCAGGCGCCAGGCTTCGGCGGGCCGAAAGTCGTCGCGGATATCGTCAACTTGTTGGATGCGCGGATCGAGACCCGCGTGATGCAAGAGATCAACACCGCCGACGAAGCTCTGGGTGCGAAGATCCAAGATCTCGTGTTCGTGTTCGACGATCTCATCGAGATCGACGATCGCAGCATGCAGGAACTATTGCGGCAAGTGCCGAGCGATCAATTGCTGTTGGCGCTCAAGGCGACCGAAGACGGTTTGCGCGACAAGATCTTTCGCAACATGTCGCAACGCGCCGCCGAAACTTTGAAAGAAGATCTCGAAGCGCGCGGGCCGGTGCGTTTGTCCGAAGTCGAATCGGCACGCAAAGAAATATTAGCGCTCGCGCGACGCTTGGCTGAGGAGGGTGCGATCACTCTGGGAGCACGTGGTGGCGAAGCGTTCGTTTGATTCTTGGTCGGCGCCTTGGTTGAACGGGCCGGTGATCGCAGCTCGCGAACGTGTCGAGTCGGCGGGTGACGTCGCGGATCGCGATGCGCTGCGTCGGGAGGGCTTCGAGCGCGGCCGTGCCGAGGGACTAGCGGCTGCGCTGGACGAAACTCAGGCGTTACGCGCCGATCTCTCGCTCGCCGCGCAAGCGTTGCGCACAGCGGCCGCACGACTCGCGCAACCGATCACGTCGCAAGAAGCCGTCGTCGAGACCGAGTTAGTGCGGATCGCGATCACCGTCGGTGCGCATCTCGCCTGCGGCGAATTACGAGCGGATGCGACACGGATCGCCGAGTTGATTCGACGCTGTACGGCCGCTTTGCCGCCCCACGCCGAGACGGTTCGCGTACGCCTCCACCCCGCTGACCTCGGCATGCTGCAATCGATCGACACCGATCGGTCGAACGATTCGATTGAGTGGTTGACGGACGAGTCGTTGCAGCGCGGTGACTGTTGCGTCGAAACCCGTGACAGCAGCGTCGATGCACGCTGGAGTCAACGTGCGTCCGCAACGGTCGAGGCCGTGCTCGGGGAGTCGTCGGCGTGACCCCGGGTGCGTTACGACGAGCACTGCATAACGTGGCGCGATTACCGCCACCCGTCGTCGAGGGGCGATTGTCGCGCCTCGTCGGACTCACGCTCGAAGCACGTGGCTTGCGTGCCGCTATCGGCGAACGATGCCTCATTCGTACCGCGTGCGGTGTCCGGCACGAGGCGGAAGTGGTCGGCTTCAACGAAGAGCGAGTCTTGTTGATGCCACTCGGACATCCGGCAGGGCTCGGGCCGGACGCGCGGGTTTCGATCTTCGGTCGTGCGGGGCGCATGCCGGTCGGACCGGAATTACTCGGTCGCGTCGTCGATGCGCAAGGCGCACCGCTCGACGCGGGTGGTGCAATTCATTGCGAGACGCATGGACCGCTGATCGCAATGCCGATGAACCCATTGCAACGACGGCCGGTCGAGGTCGCTTTAGACGTCGGCGTGCGCGCGATCAACGCGTTGTTGACGGTGGCGCGCGGGCAGCGCATCGGACTGTTTGCGGGGAGTGGCGTGGGCAAAAGCGTGCTGCTCGGCATGATGGCGCGCCATACCGCCGCCGACGTCATCGTGGTCGGCTTGATCGGTGAACGCGGCCGCGAAGTGCAAGAATTCACCGAGCGAATTT
>RGUL01000029.1 GCA_010027845.1 Gammaproteobacteria bacterium | reverse complement strand
CATGCTCTCCTTCGTTGACGACGTTTCCGTGTGCCGTCTGCCACGCGCCGATCGCGTACCAGCAGGGCGCACGCCCGAAATCTTCCGCGACTGCATCGTCGGCGCTGGTGCGACGCCGCACCAATGGCGCTTCGCAGCGCGTCTCGAATACGTTCGACCGTTCGAAACCGATAGTGTTCAAAAGTTCGACGAGGTCGGTGTCGTGCAGCGCCGACCAGAACGGCTCGTTGTTGTAACGCCCGTCCCAATCGCGCATGAATTGTTCGTAGGCGTCGAACTGCCGAAACGGCGGTTGCTCGAGGTGGATCGTGAGACCACCCGGTGTGAGCAAGCGTCGTGCTTCGCGCAATATTTTACGTAGCGCATCGTGCGAGGTTTCGTGCAACACCATGGTCGTGTAGACGAGGTCGCAAGTGCCTGCGCCGACCGTGGTTTGCGTCGCGTCTTCTTGGCGAAACTCGACGTCGGTGTAGCCGAGGGCGCTAGCCCGCGCGTGACCGTAGCGCAAAAACGGTGCCGATACGTCGATCGCGATGATTTGCGCTTCCGGAAACGCTTCCCGCAGCGGCAAGGTGTTGTGACCGAGGCCGCAACCGAGATCGACGATCCGTCGCGGACGAAAATTCGGCGCGTGACGCCGCAACCACGCGACGAGTGCCCGGCCCGCCGCATCGTTCAAAGGTCCACCGACACCACCGAGCGTGGCGTACAAACCCGCGTCGTAACTGGCCGCATTCGACACGTCGCCGTCGATCGCTTCGGCTGCGTAACCGCCCGGCATCAAATGCGTGTCGACCTCGCTCACGTAGCGCGGAACCGGCAACGTGGAATCGAGACGCAGATAAGGCGACCGCGAACTGTAGCGCCGTGCCTTATCGCGTAACTCGCGCGCCTGTCGCAGCGCGAGCAAACGTCCGGCGTGCTGGCGATATTCCATCGTGTTCCGACGCACCAAACTCCAGCTTCGCCAGGCCGAGTCGCCCCGCAACGCATCACCGGCTTCGCGACGGTCGCGCGGCGAGTGGCCATGCTCGCGCCGGAATGCGGGTTCTGCATGGGTCTCCCACGACGCACGCACTGCAGGGGCGAGACGTTCGGCGAGCAGCGTGTTCAAGTGCGCGATCACGTCGAAGCGCGCGACGTCATCGTGGCCGACCTCCGGCAACATGCCGTGGCGGCCGATTTCGTACCAAGTGGCGGGCGACATGGGACGCATGCTAGCCAGCGCATATTCGATCTAAAAATCGATTATTCTTGACTGACGCTTCGGGAAACTCGAACTATCGTAAAGAGGGTTCGCATGCGCCACCTCAACTATAACCACCTGCTCTATTTTTGGACCGTGGTCCGCGAAGGCGGCATCGCGCCGGCAGCCGCCGCGTTGCACGTGACGCCGCAAACCGTCAGCGGCCAGATCAAACTATTGGAAGATCAGTTGCAAGGCGCGTTGTTCGAAAAACAGGGGCGACGCCTCGCGCCGACCGAACTCGGCCGCCTCGCCTTCGATTACGCCCAAGAGATTTTTCCGCGTGGGCTCGAACTCGCGGCGTTGTTACGCGGCGCACGCGGCCGCGGCCGACGACCAGTTTTGATCGGCATTTCCGACGCGGTACCTAAACTGTTGACGTGGCGGATGCTCTCGCCTTTGCTCGGCGAGCAGGAGCACTTTCGCATCGTGTGCCACGAAGGCCCGCTAGAAGCCCTGCTCGCCGATCTCGCCGCACATCGTCTCGATCTCGTGCTGTCGACCAGCGGCGTCCCCGCGGAATCGGGCATCAAAGCCTTCAGTCACCTGCTCGGCGAATCGGAGCTCGGTTTTTTTGCGACGGGAGCCCTCGCACGCAAACTACGCCGCGGCTTTCCGCGCAGCCTCGATGGCGCGCCCGTGCTACTGCCGACCGACCGCAGCGCCGCGCGTCGCATCCTCGACGGCTGGTTCGAGGCACAAGGTATGCAACCGGACGTGGTCGGTGAATTCGACGACAGCGCCTTGATCAAAACTTTTGCGCAGCAGGGGCTAGGCGCGTTCGCCGCGCCGATCGCCATCGAGCGCGAGCTCGTGACCCAGTTCGAGCTCGCGCCGATCGGGCGCGTGGCCGAACTCGTCGCGCGCTATTACGTCATCTCCACCGAACGGCGCATCAAGCACCCAGCGGTCGCGATGATCACCGAGCGAGCGCGCGCCGCCCTGTTCGGGCGCTGAGCGCGAGAAAGGCGTCGGCCCGCGCCACCGCGTTCAGACGAATGTTGGCGTAGAACAAATCGAAATCGTTGAAGTGCAGCATGCCACCGGGCAGCGGAACGATCGCGTAACCTTCTTTCGGCGGGCTATCGACACGCAGCACGCCGTCATCGCAGTCGGCACCCAGCCGTCCAGCTTCCAGCGCCGGCAAATTCGTCCCGGCTGCCAAGGATGCAGCCAGTCCGACGCCGCGCCGCGCTGGCAGAGCGCCGAAATTGGCGGCCGCAGGGACTTTCGGTTTGCTCGCCTCGAAACTCAAAGGATTCACGCAGATGATCGCAGCGCCCTCGGTTTTGCCGAATCTTTGGGTGTACCGCGCCTGCGACTGGCGCACGTAACCCGCGGCGTCGCCGGCTCGATCGAAGGTGTTCCAACTGACGAGGCAATTGGTCGCGGTGGGCGTCGAACAAATCTCGATGCCACCACCGAGCGTCGCGAGCTGACCGACGCTGAACGCGACCCCGATCGGATACGCAGCGACCAATAATTTTCGATACTGTGGTTGCTTACCGAATTCGTTGAGCCAACGTTCGACGTGTGCGGCGCCTTGGCTGTGACCGACGATGATGTACGGTCGGCCGTGGTTCCAATGTTTCATGTAGTGCAGAAACGCGGCACGCACGTCCTGCCAAGCGAATTCATAGGCCTCGAGCGGTTTTTTATCGGCGGACGCATACACCGCCGCCGACGTCGCTTGGCGATAGCGCGGTGCGTAAACTTTGCAGCACGCGTTGAACACCGATGCTTGTCGCGCGATCACCGACTCGTCGGTCCAATCGTTCGTCGCCGTATCGGCGATCGGTTGGTTCCAAAAGGCGACTTCGCGGTAAGTCGTGGGATGGATGTAAAACACGTCGACGGCCGCTGTCGCCTGACGATCGCCGAAGGGGTCGTTCTCCGGCACCACGTCGGCCGCATCGCGGCGATCGGGCAAGGCCGCCCAAAATTCGGGCCGTGCGTAGTCGGGCGCGGGCGGATGCGGTAATTCACCGAACGGCTTGTCGGGAATGCGGATCGGCAAACCTTGCGCGGCGACCCACGTCGGCCGCACCGCTACGCCGAGCGTGAGCACGACGAGTGGCACGATAGTGGCGAGCGCACGACCGCAGCGGCTACGAAGACTCGAGTTGGTGGGCACGACGGAAACTCCTGCCGTTAAGGTTTAGCCGCCAGCGCGGCGATGAAGGGATTGAGGAACGCGCCATCGTCGAAATCGTTGCGGATCCGGCCGATGCGGACGACGACGGCATTTTGCGCCGGTAACACGTACACCCGTTGACCACCACGTCCACCAGCGTACACCACGCCTTTGGCGTCGAACGCGGTCGGCACGGGCAGCGGACGATCGCCGGCCACGGAGCGTGGCACGAGGGATGTCGGCTCCAAAAACCAGGACATGCCGACCGCGCGGTTCAAAGGCGCCGGGGCCAGCAATTGCGCCACGCTGTCGGCGGTGAGGATCCGGCGCTCGCGAGCAGCGACTTGCGCGATGCCGCCGCGACGCACGAGCTCACCGACTCGCGCCCAATCGCGGGCGGTTGCTTGTAAACAGCAAAAGGTGCGCGTGCCACCGCCATCGCGATCGAGTCGCACCCACGCTTCGCCGGCCCCGAGCGGGCGCCATAAACGGCGTGACAAAAATTTTGCGTAAGGCTCACCGGTGGCGCGTTCGAGCACCAGACCGAGCAACTGCGCGTCGAGTGCGGTGCCGCGATAATTTTTGCCGGGCAGCGCCGTCGGTCGCTGCGCGAGCACGAGCCCACGCAGATCGTCGCCGATGAACAACTGCATGCCCGGCGAGTCGGCGCGGAATTCATAGGGCGGATCGACGAAACCCGATTGATTGTGCAAAAGATCGCTCAATCGGATGCGGCCACGCGCATCGTCCGCGGCGCGCCATTCGGGGATGAAGTCGGCGAGCGGCTGCGCGAGCGAACGAATGGCACCGTCTTCGCGCGCGGCGAGCACGGCGAGCGCGAGCAAACCGCGATGCATTGATTGACTGTCGAACTGCGTGTTCGCATCGACTCCGGCGGCGTAGTCTTCGAGCACCACGCGACCGTCGACCAACACCACTACCGCGAGCGAATCCCAACGCCGCGCCGCCGCGAGCGCCGCGCCGAAGCGCTCGATCGAATCTTTTGGCGCACCACTCGTGCCACCGCTCGCGGCGTCCGTGCGGGTCGCAGCGGAATTCACCCCGACGACCCGCATGCGCGGTCGGTACCAGTCCGCGCGGCCGACGACTTCGTCCTGCGGCGGCATGATGCGAAAGCGTTCGGCGGCCGTTTGCGCGCCGCGCGGCGCACCGGTCATCGCGCCGCAACCGGCCACGAGCAGCGCACAGGTCAAAAGCGCGCAAGACCGATACCGGTGCAACGACGGATGCATCGAAGCATTGTATCTGTTGCCGCTTACGACGCACCCGCTCACAATTGCCGGATGTCAGACGACTCCCGCACTTCGACGGCCGCGCCGCGCCGCCTGCCCGCGACCACCGATGCCTCGACCGAAGCCCGTGATGCGCGTCGCGCACGGTTACGCGACGAAGGTCACTCGATCGCGGCACTGAGCGGCGACCAAGCGCCGATCGCGCCCGAGCAACTCGCCGGCAGCATCGAAGGCTTCATCGGCTTTGCACAAGTGCCGGTCGGCGTCGCCGGCCCGGTGCGAGTGCAAGGTCGTCACGCGCAAGGTGATTTCATCGTACCGCTCGCCACCACCGAGGGCACACTAGTCGCATCGTTCCAGCACGCCTTCAACGTCATCAATCGTTGCGGTGGCGCGCGCGCAGCGTGCACGCGCGAACTCGTCGGACGCGCGCCCTGCTTCGCGTTCGCCGATGTCGCGACCGCGGTGCGCATCGCCGATTGGCTGCCGACGCAACTCGAGGCGATGCGCGCCGCCACGATCTCCACGTCGCGATACTGCCGGCTGCAAAGCACCAAAACTTCGGTGGTCGGTAACACCGTCTACATGATGCTCGAGTTCGCGACCGGGGATGCAGCGGGCCAAAATATGGTCACGCTTGCGACGCAAGCGATTTGTCGCGAATTGCTACCGCGCATGGACACGCCGCCGACGAGCTGGCTCGTCGAATCCGTGCTGTCCGGTGATAAGCGCGCCTCTGCGCAAGCATTTTTGGGGGCGCGCGGCCGCAACGCGTCGGCCGAAGTGGTGATTCCCGATCGCACCATCGGACGCTATTGGCGCGCGAATGCCGCCGCGATGGCGCGCTGTTGGAATCAAGCGACGGTGGGCGCCGCGCAAACTGGTGCGGTCGGTCTGCAAGGCAACGTCGCCAATGCACTAGCCGCGCTATTTATTTGCTGCGGCCAAGACGTCGCGTGCGTGTCGGAAGCGACCACCTCGGTGTCGCGATTTGAAGTCGACGAACGAGGCGACCTTTACGTTTCGGTCACGCTACCGAATTTGATTGTCGGCACGGTCGGCGGCGGCACGTTTTTGCCCACCGCGCGCGAAAGTCTCGCGTTGCTCGGTTGCACCGGAGCCGGCAGCGCCGCGAAGTTTGCCGAGATTTGTGCGGTGGTCGCACTCGCCGGCGAACTCGCGGTGGTCGGCGCGATGGCGAGCGGCGCATTCGCCGATGCACACGCGAGCGGCGGTCGCAAAGGCCGAGGCACCGGAACGCCTGCGTGAGCAAGCCCGCGTGAGCGACCCCGCTAAGCGCAAACCGGTACGCCGGTTCGTGCTACACAAAATTTTGCCGCCGATCGGTTGGCGCGCGTATCGCGCGCTCGGCAACACCTGGACCTATTGCGAACACGACGTCGACATCTTGCGTCGTCTAGTCGCCGAGCGACGACCCGTGGTAGGCGCATTCATGCACGCCCGTACGTTCGCGCTGTTGCACTACTTCAGCCTGCCCGCACAAGGTCGATGGATTCTCATGTGCTCGCAAAGTCGCGACGGCGAAGCGATGGCGCGTATCGAAGAAGGCTTGGGTTTCAGAGTCGCGCGTGGCTCTTCCGGTAAAGGCGGTGCGCGCGCACTCGTCGAGATGATCAAGGCGCAGCGTGAAGATCGCTGCTTGAATTCTTGTCTCGCCATCGACGGCTCGCGCGGTCCACGCGGCATCGCCCAGCTCGGCACCATCACTCTCGCGCAGAAAACCGGCAGTCTGTTGCTACCCGTCGCGGCATCGACCGACCATTGTTGGGTGTGGAAAAAATCCTGGGATCGCACCGTGATCCCGAAACCGGGTGCGACTGTCGCAGTGCGCATCGGTGAACCGATCGAAGTCGCCGCCAAACTCGACGAAACCCAACTCGAAGCGTTGCGCATGCGTCTCGAACGCACGATGGTCGGGCTGCACACCGAACTCGACGCCACCACGGGTTATCGCGACACGCATCCCTTACAAGCACCAGCCTGATCGCAACCGGCTCGTTTTGCGCTATCCTGCGCGCCCCGCTTTCTTTGGTGTCTTCATGCGCAAGGTACTGCTCGCCATCATGACTAGCACGCTGCTCTCCACCATCGCCGCTGCTGCCGCACCCGCCGATCCGCTGCTCGCACCTTGGAGCGGGCCATACGGCGGCGTGCCACCATTCGACAAAGTTCGCACCGACGGCCTCGGTCTGGCGCTCGAGAGCGCGATGAAGACCCACCTAACCGAACTCGATGCGATCGCGCGCGATCCTGCCGCGCCCGATTTTCAAAACACCATCGCCGCGCTCGAACGATCGGGACGGGCGCTCGATCGTGCCGCCACGATCTACGGCATTTATTCGGCGACGATGAGCGACGCCACGGTGCAGAAGGTCGAGCGCGACATCGAGCCGAAGCTCGCTGCGCATCGCGATCGCATCACCCAAAACACCAAACTTTTCGCGCGCATCGCCAAAGTTTACGAGGCACGTGACAAATCCGGCCTCAACGACGAACAACGTCGACTGGTGTGGTTGACCTACACGAACTTCGTGCGCTCGGGCGCCCAACTCGATGCGGCGTCAAAGAAAAAACTCGCTGATATCAACCAACAGCTCGCCGGTCTCTACACGCGATTCAACCAAAATCTGCTCGCCGACGAAGGCGAGCGCTACACGCTATTGGAAACCGAAGCGGATCTCGCCGGCCTACCCGAGTCCGTGCGTACGGGCGCTGCGGCTGGCGCAGAGGGCCGCGGTTTCAGAGGCAAGTGGCTGATCGCGAACACCCGTTCGTCGGTCGAGCCGTTCCTCACCTACTCGACGCGTCGCGATCTGCGCGAGAAAATTTGGCGGACGTTCGTCGACCGCGGCGACAACGGCGATGCGCACGATAACAACGCAATCATCGCCGAGATCCTGCAGCTGCGCAGCCGACGCGCGAAGCTGCTCGGCTTTCCGACACATGCCCACTGGCGTTTGCAAGATTCGATGGCGCGCACACCCGAGCGCGCCACGGAATTGATGGAAGCGGTTTGGAAGCCCGCGGTCGCGCGGGTTCACGAAGAAGTCGCCGACATGCAGGCAATCGCCGACAAAGAAGGTGCCGGCATCCGCATCGAACCCTGGGACTATCGGCACTACGCCGAAAAAGTGCGCGTCGCTAAATATGCGCTCGACAACAACGAATTGAAGCCGTACCTACAGCTCGAAAAATTACGCGAGGGCATGTTCTACGTCGCCGGCGAATTGTTCGGCTTGCGATTCGAAGCCTTACCGCCGGGCACGGTGCCCGTCTACCACCCCGACGTACGCGTCTGGAAAGTCACCGACACCGCAGGAAAATTGGTCGGTCTTTGGTACTTCGATCCGTATGCGCGGGTCGGCAAGCAATCGGGCGCGTGGATGAACGCGTATCGCAACCAAGAGCGATTCGACGGCGAGATCACCACCATCGTGTCGAATAATGCGAACTTCGTGAAGGGCAAGCCGGGCGAGCCGCTGTTGATCAGCTGGGACGATGCGACCACGCTGTTCCACGAGTTCGGCCACGCGCTGCACGGCCTATCGTCGAACGTCACCTATCCGACCGTCTCGGGCACCAACGTGCCGCGCGACTACGTCGAATTTCCCTCGCAGTTGCTCGAGCATTGGCTTTCGACCCCCGAGGTACTCGATCGCTATGCCGTGCACTATCAAACCGGCAAGCCGATCCCGCGCGAACTGATCGCCAAAGTCGAACGCGCCAAGACATTCAACCAAGGTTTTGCGACCGTCGAATATCTCGCCTCGGCGTTGGTCGACATGAAGTTGCACCTCGCGGCGCGTGACGATGCGCGGCTCGATCCCGACGCGTTCGAGCGCGACACGCTCGCGGCGCTCGGTATGCCGCGCGAAATCGTGATGCGACATCGCACGCCGCAATTCGGTCACATTTTTTCGAGTGACGGCTATTCCGCCGGCTATTACAGCTATCTCTGGGCCGACACCTTGACCGCCGATGCTTGGGAAGCGTTCACCAGCGCGAAGGGTCCGTGGGATCGTGACGTCGCCCGTCGCTTGAAAGACAACGTCTTCTCGATCGGCAACACGCGCGACCCCGCCGATGCGTATCGCAGCTTCCGCACACGCGATCCGGAGATCGGCGCATTGATGCGCAAACGCGGCTTCAGCGACCGCTAAACACCTAAAACGGTGCGAAAGATCACAGTTTTGGATGTTTTTTGACGTTTTTTTGAGCAGGTTGCAAAGAATTCATGCGACAAATGCGTCGTTGATGTCTACAATCCGCGCCTGTTCGGTTTTTCAACCAGCCCTCAAAGGAAGTAAAATGGCTAAGAAGTCGAAGACGAAGAGTGCTCCGGCACGCAAGCCCCGCAAGGCCGCTCGCAATTTCAGCGTGTGGAGTGCGGCGGACGAAGCCAAGCTGCGCAAGCTCGCCGGCAAGACGCCGACCGCGCAGATCGCCAAGACCCTCAACCGTTCGGTTGCAGCGATCACCTTCAAAGCCTTCACCCTGCGCCTCTCGCTGCGTCTCGCGTCCTCGCGCCGCGGCCGTCGCTTGAAGGTTAGCCGCCGCTAATACGGCTGCGTTGCGCGAGTTTCTTGCGCACTTGAAATACCGCAACGGCCGCGACGACCAGAAACCCTGTCGTCACGGCCGTTGCGGCCATCAGTCGATGTTCTTCCCAAAAGGCGATGATCACCGTCGCCGCTAATAGCAGCATCGCCAGCGTTCCGAACACGAACGCCACGAACGTCCAAACGACCACCAGCGCCACGCGACGCACTTCGGCGGCCGTTTCGCGCGCCAACGCCTGCAAACGCGATTCGACCAGCGTGATCACGCCATCGAGCAAGCGCAACACGAGTGCGAGCACCGCGACGACTCAGCGACGCGGACGACCGAGCAAAACCCCGAGCAATAAGCCGACGCCGGCCGCGATGCCGACCGCCTGCCAAGGATTTTCGGTGACGTAACGTTCGGCGTGCTGCGCGCCCTCGCGCGCTCGTGAGGTCAGCTCGGCTTCGAGGCGCGCGAGACGCTCGCGCAAACCCTGCAAAGTTTCAGCGCTGCGTCCCTGCGCCTCTTCAGTGGCGGCGCTGAACAAGTGCTCGGCATCGGCCAACACCCGCTTCAGATCGTCGAGTACACGCTCGGAGGGTTCGTCTTTGAACATGGTCGGTGCTCCTTAATGATTGCGACGGTCGAGGTTCATCAGGCATGGTGCGCTCCCGACGCCCCTCAAGGCATGCGCACATATACCGACAAATCGGCGACCGAATCGTTCCATGTTGCCTCGTCGAGGCGTGCCGCCGCCTCGAGATCACCCGGTTGCGCGGCCGGATCGTCAACCCATTCGCGTAATAACGGGCCGCCGTTGATGAGGTCGATGGCGAGCCGTTCGCGCTCGTATTCATAGGGAAAGTCGCGCCACAGCGGATAGTCCGGCCAAAGATGGCGGATCGCCTTGAAGGCGAGCGCCTGCAAACGCCACGGCCGAAATCGCGCGTGGTCATAAGTCGGATCGTCGGTATGCACCTGCAGGCCGTGACAAAGCTTGCCGACGTGCTTATGGAAGGTCGGCTCGAACCAAACTTCACGCAAGCGACAGCCGAGCAGCCACTCGGGTGCCAACTTTTGCATTGTGCGCAACACGCGTGCCGCATCGATGTCGGGCGCACCCCAAAGTTCCAAGGGCCGCGTCGTGCCACGCCCTTCCGACAGCGTCGTGCCTTCGAGCATCACGGTGCCGGCATAGGCGCGCGCCATGAAAACATTGGGCGCGTTCGGACTTGGATTGACCCACGAGCGCTCGCCGAGCGGCCAGCCATAGCCGGGCGCCGCGTCGGGTTGCCAACCTTCCATCGCGATCACTTGCAGATCGACGTCGAGTTTTAATTCGCGCACGAACCAACGCGCCATTTCGCCCATGGTGAGCGCATGGCGCATCGGCAGCGCGCCCGCGCCGACGAAACTCTCCCAGCCGGGCTGTAGCAGCGTGCCTTCGACCGGCCGACCGACCGGATTCGGTCGATCGAGCACCCATACCGATTGTCCGCGCGTCGCTGCTGCTTCGAGCACGTAACGTAACGTGGTGATGAAGGTGTAGATGCGACAGCCGAGATCCTGCAGATCGACCAGCCACACGTCGAACTGCTCGAGCATCGCGACGGTCGGTCGTCGCACTTCGCCGTACAAACTAAAAATCGGGATGCCGTGTACCGGATCGAAGAAATCCGGTGATTCGATCATGTTGTCTTGCTTGTCGCCGCGCAGTCCGTGCTGCGGGCCGACGGCCGCGGTGAGTCGGATGTCGGGTGTCGCTGCGATCGCATCCAGACTGTGGTGCCAATCGCTCGTGATCGACGCCGGATGCGCGAGTAAGGCGACGCGACGATTGGCGAGCGGTCGACGCAGCGCAGCATCAGCAAGCAACCGATCGATACCGAAGCGCATCACGCGTGACCCTCGCCCGTCGGCCACGCGAAGTCGGCAACGAAACTCTCACGCGCGTGAAAATCGGGCGTCGATCGCAAATGCCGTAACGCCCAAAAACTGCTGGCGCCAGCGCCTGCTGCGGAAGCGACCACCGCAGTGTAAGACGCCTGCGTCAACTCGGCAGCGATCGCCGCGCGGGGCAACACGACCTGTAGCGTATAGCGTGCGGCGTGCCAACGCACTTCGGGCGGCGGCCCCGACCAATGATGATCGCGCCGACCGCTGCGCTCGGCGGTGAACGAGTATGCAGCCCAATCGCCCGACGGTGAAAAATTGAATTCAAAATATTCGGCTCGCGCAGCGGCGGCCAAAAAAATCTCGCCGCAGGTGTGCCGCCAAAGTTCATCGCGACGCGTCGGCCGCTCGGCAGGCGCAGCGACCTCGACTTCGCACGCGGCCGCGCCCTCGAAGCGATATTCGAGTTCGAGCCGCGAACTCGTCGAACGACCGACCACGATCACCGCGAGACCCGCCGAAGCGGGCGCGGCCGGATGCGACTGCAATGCGTGACGAAACTCGATGCTCACGTCGCCCGTCGCCCTGCGACTACCGGTAGTTGCCATACGCCGTAGGCTGCGGGGTCGTTCACGGTCGCGATGATCGCATCGAACATCGCGCGTACCGCGCGCGGCTCGAGACCCGATGCTGCCGCGAGCCCGTCGACATAGCCGTCGCGCCACGCCGTAAAAATTCCCGCGAGCGAGGCGCGCGGCACGCTGTCGGTGTCGAGCGTCAAATATCGGATGTTGACGTGCTCGAAACCGAGTGCACGCAAGATCGGTAACGTGCGCCGACCGATGCGTGCATCGGTGTGTTGCGAGTCGGTGAACGGCACCACCGCACGATGCCACAACAGGTCGGGATCGACACCATCGCGACGCGGAAAATGCAGCATGCCGTAATCTTCCGAGACGACGTGCAACCAACCGCCCGGCCGCAGCACGCGCTGCAACTCGGCGAGTAATTTTTCTGGCTCGGGCAACAGTTGCGTCACGTGTCGACAGACGACGAGATCGAAGTCGCCGTCGGCGAACCGCAGCGCGAAACCGTCGCCCTGCTCGAACGTGACTCGCGGCGCACGCGCCCCATGATCGCGACGGGCGACGTTCAACAATTCCGGCATCAGATCGACGCCGACCACCGCCGCCGCCCCCGGAAATCGATCGGCGAGCCGCACGGTCGCCTCACCCGTGCCGCAGCCGACGTCGAGGATGCGCGCACCGGCCGGCAGCGCGTAACGCCCGTACAACGCACTCTCTTGGGGCCAGATAGCCTCGATTTGGTGCCGTAACGTGCGCACCATGGACTCGTCGGCCATTTGTACGGCCTGCGGATTGCGATCGACCTGCATAAGAGCCACAAATCATAGTGGAAGGATGGGAGAATAGGCGGCCGACATGGATGGTCGGCCGGGTTGCCCATGAACGCGATTGCCAAAGAACTTCCGCATCTGGTGCCGACCGAAGGCGGCGAAGCCTTCGCGCAACCGCGCATCCGCGAGATCCCCTACAACTACACCTCGTTCTCCGATCGCGAGGTGGTGATTCGCCTGCTCGGCGCCGACGCCTGGACGCTGCTCGACGAACTGCGCAGTGAACGGCGCACGGGACGCTCGGCGCGGATGCTGTACGAAGTGCTCGGTGACATCTGGGCCGTGCAACGCAATCCGTATCTCGAAGACGATTTGCTCGACAACCCGAAACGTCGTCGCTTGTTGATCGAGGCGCTCGAACATCGCTTGCACGAAATCGGCAAGCGCCGCGAGAGCGGCGGCGAGGCGGTCGATCGCGAACGCGACCGCAAGGTCGGGCTGTTGCTCGCCGCAGCGCAGCGTGCCGTCGAAGCCTTCGCCGAAAATTTTGCGCGCACCGCGAAACTGCGCGCGCGAGCGCGACGAGCACTCGGCCGCCACACCCGCGACGATGCAATTCGTTTCGACGCGTTCGCCCGGGTCTCACACGTCACCGACGCGACGGACTGGCGCGTCGAATATCCGTTCGTCGTCATCGCCCCCGATGCCGAAGACGAAATTCCAGGCTTGGTGCGCGCTTGCATCGAACTCGGGCTCAGCATCATTCCGCGCGGCGGCGGCACGGGCTATACCGGCGGCGCGATTCCGCTCTCGCCGCTCACCGCCGTCATCAACACCGAAAAACTCGAAGCGCTCGGCGACGTCGAACCGCTCGCCTTGCCCGGCGTCGGTGATGCGACAACGCGCGTACCGACGGTGTTCTCCGAAGCGGGCGTCGTCACCAAACGCGTCGCCGATGCGGCCGAGCGCGCCGGCTACGTGTTCGCCGTCGATCCGACCTCGATGGAGGCCTCCTGCATCGGCGGCAACATCGCCATGAACGCCGGCGGCAAAAAAGCCGTGCTGTGGGGCACGGCCGTCGACAACCTCGCCTGGTGGCGCATGGTCGACCCCGACGG
Source organism: Gammaproteobacteria bacterium (assembly GCA_010027845.1). Taxonomy (GTDB): domain Bacteria; phylum Pseudomonadota; class Gammaproteobacteria; order Steroidobacterales; family Steroidobacteraceae; genus UBA964. Next base: position 13,549 of record RGUL01000029.1, on the reverse strand, counting down.
CAATTGGTTGGAAGTCGAACGTATCGGTCACAACCTCGGCAAAATTCACGACGCACCGCAGGTCGAGTGGCGACTCACTTGGAAAGACGGTCGCGAACCGGCGGCGCGCGCGCGCACGCTGCGCAGCGAAACGCTGCGCATGCCCGGCGCCTCGTTCCGCAAAGCGGGGCTCGGCAAAGACGTCACCGACAAATTTTTGGGCGGTCTGCCCGGCGTACAAAAAGAAGGCTGTGACGGCTTGATCACCGCCGCGCGCTGGATCGTGCATCGCATGCCGCCGCACATCCGCACCGTGTGCCTCGAATTCTTCGGTGAAGCGCGCGATGCGATTCCGTCGATCGTCGAAATCACCACGCTGCTCGATACGAGCGCGCGCAGCGGCGGCGCCCGACTCGCCGGGCTCGAACACCTCGACGAACGTTATTTGCGCGCCGTCGGTTACGCGACCAAGAGCAAGCGCGCGCAATTACCGAAGATGGTGTTGATCGGTGACATCGTCGGCGAAGACGATGCAGCGGTCGCGCGTACGACATCGGAAGTCGTCCGCATCGCCAACGCGCGCAGCGGCGAAGGGTTCATCGCCGTTGGCGCGGACGCGCGCAAGAAGTTTTGGCTCGATCGCGCTCGCACCGCCGCCATCGCTAAACACACCAACGCCTTCAAGATCAACGAAGACGTGGTCATCCCACTGCCACGACTCGGCGATTACACCGATGCCATCGAACGCATCAATATCGAACTCTCGATCGCTAACAAACTGCGACTCGTCACGGCACTCGAAGAATATCTGCGCGGCGACCTGCGCCCCGGAAAAACTGGCGACGCCGAAATCGACGCGCTCTCGCGCGCTGAAATTTTGGGTGACCGCGTCGAGCGCGCCCGCGAGTTGCTCGCTAACGTGCACGCCCGTTGGGACGGCTTGCTGCACGATCTCGACGCGCCGAGCTCGACGCCCGGCCGTACGATCTTTCAAGAGTTACAGAATCGCAGTCGCCGCGTATCGTGGAAGCGCGAGTTGCGCGAACCGCTGTTCGAAATCTTCGCGGGCGATGCCTTCGCGCCGATCCGCGCCGAATGCACTTCGATCCACCAGCGCGTGCTCAAGGGTCGCGTGTGGGTCGCGCTGCATATGCACGCCGGCGACGGCAACGTGCACACCAACATCCCGGTCAACTCCGACGATTATTTGATGCTGCAGGAGGCGAACGCCGCCGTCGCACGCATCATGCGCATCGCGCGCGAGCTCGGTGGTGTGATCTCTGGTGAGCACGGCATCGGCATCACCAAACTCGAGTTCCTAACCGATGAGGAAACCGTCGATCTGCGCAGCTATAAAGCACGCATCGACCCCGACGGTCGCTTCAACAAGGGAAAACTTTTGCCGGGCGGCGATCTGCGCAATGCCTACACGCCGAGCTTCAATCTGCTCGGGCACGAATCACTGATCATGCAGCAGTCGGATATCGGCACGATTTCCACTGCCGTCAAAGATTGCCTGCGCTGCGGCAAGTGCAAACCGGTTTGCGCGACGCACGTGCCGCGCGCCAATCTGCTCTACAGCCCGCGCAACAAAATTCTCGCCACCTCGCTGCTGATCGAGGCGTTCCTATACGAAGAACAGACCCGTCGCGGTGTCTCGATTCGACACTGGGACGAATTCGGCGACGTCGCCGATCACTGCACCGTATGTCACAAGTGCGAGAAGCCTTGTCCGGTGGACATCGACTTCGGCGAAGTGTCGATGGCGATGCGCGATCTGCTGCGGCGCATGGGTAAGAAGCGTTTCAATGCAGGCACTGCAGCCTCGATGCTGTTCCTGAATGCGACGCAACCCGAGACGATCAAGCTCGCCCGCAAGGTCATGATCGAATGGGGCTACAAAGCCCAACGCGTCGGCGCGCAACTTTTGAAAACCGTGGCGAAGCCGCAGGTGCAGGCGCCCCCGGCGACCACGGGCAAGGCACCGATTCGCGAGCAAGTCGTGCACTTCGTGAACCGTCGTATGCCGGCGGGCTTGCCCAAGAAAACCGCGCGCGCCCTACTCGACATCGAAGATCGCAATTACGTGCCCGTGATTCGCAATCCGCAGACGACCTCGGCGGATGCCGAAGCCGTGTTCTACTTCCCCGGTTGCGGCTCGGAGCGCCTCTTCTCGCAAGTCGGTCTTGCGACGCAGGCGATGCTGTGGCACGTCGGCGTGCAGACCGTGCTACCACCCGGATATCTTTGCTGTGGCTACCCGCAGCGCGGCTCTGGCGATTTCGACAAAGCCGAGAAGATGATCACCGACAATCGCGTGCTCTTCCATCGCGTCGCCAACACCCTCAACTACCTCGACATCAAAACCGTCGTGGTGAGCTGCGGCACCTGTTACGACCAATTGCAGGGCTATGAATTTGACAAGATCTTCCCGGGATCGCGCATCGTCGACATCCACGAATTTTTGATGGAGAAAGGCGTGCGCCTCGACGGCGTCACGGGTGTGCGCTATCTCTATCACGACCCCTGTCACTCGCCGATGAAATCTCACGATCCTTTGAAGGTCGTGAACCAACTCATGAACGCTGAGGCGAACGGCAAGATCGTCAAGAACGAACGTTGTTGCGGCGAGTCGGGCACCTTCGCCGTGAGTCGCCCCGACATCTCGACCCAAGTGCGCTTCCGCAAAGCCGAAGAAATGCAGAAAGGTGCTGCGGTCGCGCGCGCCGACGGTTTCACGGGCGACGTGAAAGTGCTGACGTCTTGCCCGAGTTGCTTGCAGGGTCTCAAGCGTTACGAAGACGAAACCGCACTCGATGCCGATTACATCGTCGTCGAAATCGCCAAGCACGTGCTCGGCGGCGAATGGATGCGGCGCTACGTCGAAGAGGCCAACCGCGGCGGCATCGAGCGCGTCCTGGTTTAGCGGACGCCGCTAGCGCGCGCGGCGAAACGTGAGATTGAACCGTGTGCCGCCTTCGGGCGGTTGCACACCGTGATACCCACGCCGTGCGCTGCGGCCCCACACGAGCACGTCACCCGGTTCGAGGCGAATTCGAATCGGCGATCCCTTGCGCGCTGCCCCGTACCAAAGAAAGGTCGCCGGCGCGCCGAGCGATACCGAAACGATCGGCTGTGTGAAGTCCCGCTCGTCTGCATCACGATGTGCGCCCATGCGGGCGCCCGTGACATAGCGATTCAAAAGACAGGTGTCCGGCTCGAAATCCGTGTAGCCCGCCCGTGCTGCAGCCTCGCGCGCGAGCGCCACAAAGAAATCGGGCATCGGCGGCCATGGCGCGCCGGAGAGAGGGTCAAGGGATTCGTAGCGATAGCCGCGCGCGTCGCTGTACCAACCACAGTCACCGCAACTCGACTGGAACGCCGACATCGGACGGCCACCAGGGGTGTACAACTGCCGAAACGGTGAAACCTCGGTCAGTGCGGCGATCGCCGCATCGTAGCGTTCCGTCGGCGCCCCGAAGCCGCGCAACAGCGCGACTTCGGGGGCGACGTAAATCAGCGGCTCGTTCAGAAGTTGAACGACACTCGACCGTAGATGAAGCGGCCCGAGCGACCGAACGGCGAGTAGTTCGAGAACGACGTCGCACCGGTCGAGTTGAGTGTGGGCGGCAACGGATCCGGATAAACGTCGGTGACGTTGTCCGCACCCACGGCGAACTTGATGTGGTCGGTGAGCTCGTAGCGAGCCTCGACGTCGATCAAAGTTTTCGGCGTCAACAAGAAGTCGAGCGCGGCGGTCGTCGCCGGCGAGAGCACTTCGCCATAACGCGTCGCACGCACGGTCGCACCGAAACTCGAGAGCTTCCAGTTCGCCGAGAACGCGAACTTATCCTTCGGCGTGCCACGCTCGAAGCTCAACACGTTGTTACGGTCGAACAGGATCGGCGCCGGATTCAACGACGTGAGCTTCGGAATCGACGGGATACGCGTGACGCTCGTTTTGTTGAAGTTCGCGGTCGCCGTGAGATCGAAGCGACCAGCGCTCTCCGTGCGGATCACGTAGCTACCGACGATATCGACGCCCTTGGTGGTCGTGTCGACGCCGTTGATGAAGAAGCGACCGCCACCCGCGCCGATGAAGCCCTGCGCGATGAGGAAGGCGCGAACGTTCGTCGCCGTCAGGTTCTCCGACAGCACGATGCGATTGTCGACCTTGATTTGATACGCGTCGACGGTGAGGTTGAAGTCACCCGTCTGCAACACCGCACCCACCGAAAGGTTCTTCGACTTCTCGGGCTCGAGTGCCTGCGCGCCGAGCGCGACGGCGATCGGATCGGACACCGGGAAGGTCGAGATTTCGAACGGCACGCCGTTGATGAAGTTCGTCGACGTGGTCGCGAAATACTGCTGCTGCAGTGACGGCGCACGGAAGCCCGTCGACGCAGAGCTGCGCAACGCGAATTGTTTGGTGAAGTCGTAACGAGCCGACAATTTGCCCGACACGTTGCTACCGAAGTCGGAGTAGTTCTCCGCACGCACGGCCGCCGAGGCGAGCAATTTTTCGGTGACGTTCGATTCGAGATCGGCGTACACGCCGACCGCATCGCGCGTCTTGTTCACCACGTTCGCCGGACGGAAGCCCGGGAACACTTGCGAACCGGACACAGTCGGGCAACCCGCTGCGGTGGCGCAAGTCGTGTCGATCCACACCGAACCGTTGGCGAGCAACACACCACCGTTGCGGTACGAGTCGGGCTCGCCGGCGCTGATGCTATAGCCTTCGCGACGCGCCTCGAGACCGACCGCGACGTTCAGCGGCGAGGAAAATCCCGACACCGCCACTTCACGCACGCCCGACACGTTCAACACGAGTTGGTCGTAATCGAAACCGCCCGCATCGAACGTCGTCTTGCTGGTGGGTCCGATCGAACGGTTCAAAGTATTGGTGATGGTGTAGTCCATGTTGTTGTAGCCGTAGCCCAACGAACTATCCATCTTCCAATCGCCGAGATTCCAACGCACACCACCGCTCACCGAATAGTCGGTGACTTTCGGTGCGATGAGCGGCAGATAGCCGTCGGGGTAGATCGAGACGATGTTGGTCGACTGACCCGAGCGGCGATAGAAACCCGCCGATAATGCATCGCGGCCCTGCCAGCTCGCCGTCGCATACGCCTCGGCGCCGTTTTCGAGCGAAGAACCGGCGTTGACGAACACCGTCTTTTGCTGCATCTCGGGCTCGCCGTACCACGCCACGAAGCGATTGAGCGTCGCTTCGCGCGGATCAAACGAACCGTTCGCGAGCTTCAAATATTGCTGGCGGAAGTCCCAACCGCCACGCTCGGTGCGGCCTTGGTCTTTGTACTCGAACGACACGGTCACGAACCCGTCGTTACCGAGACCGAAACCCTTCCAACCCGAAACCGTCGTCGTCCTGCCGTCGTTGCGGCTGCGCTCGAGCACGGCAGGAGCCGACCAAGTCGCACCCGCAGGCGGCGTACCGGTCAAAGTTTTGTAGGTCGTATCACGCCAACCGTACGCGACGGTCGCTTCACCGCCGTCGCGATTCTCGCGCAGGCGCAAGTTGATGACGCCGGCGATCGCATCCGAGCCGTACTGCGCCGACGCACCGTCGCGCAACACTTCGATCGACTTCAGTGCGGTATTCGGAATGGCGTTGAGGTCGGCCGACGAGGCGCCGCGACCGATCGAGCCGTTGATGTTGACGAGCGCTGCAGAGTGACGGCGCTTGCCGTTGATGAGCACCAGCGTCTGGTCGGGCGCGAGGCCGCGCAGCGTCGCCGGACGCACCGTGTCGGTGCCGTCCGTCAAACCGGGGCGCGGGAAGTTGAAGGACGGCAGCGTGACCGACAACGCTTGGTTGATTTCGGTGACGCCCAAATTCTGCAGCGCATCAGCGGTGACGATGTCGACCGGTGCGGCGGTTTCGAGCACCGAGCGGTTCGCGACGCGCGTGCCGGTGACGACGACTTGTTGCAGCTCTTCTTCGGCGAAGGCTGACTGCGAGGTCAGCAGCGAAACGACCGCCGCGACCGACAACGCAAAGGCTGCGTTTCTTTTGTTGTACATTTACCACTCCTCGGCCCACGGGCCACAAAACTGGCGCGGATTACATAGTAAAAGCGGCGCCGACACAACGACCTGACCCCAACTGTTTGTCACTCCGACACAACAAATCGGCATGACGGGGCGGCTAGTAGACCGCGGTCGGCGGCGCGCGAGCGCCGTTCAACAGGTGACGAATGCCACCGTGACTCCGGACATCTCGGCAACGGCTCCGCAACGGCGCATTATCCAACGATATGGATTTTCGGAACCCCAGCGTGCCGACCGCCCCTTGCGACGAGTGCTTGCGAGACCCCCGCAGCCACCGCAGCACGCCGGTCGGCGTCGCGCTCTACTGCGAGCACGAGTCGGCGCTCGGCGTCTGCGAAAACGAGCGCTGGCGGGTGGTTTCGCCGGTCACCATCGACGAAGCGGTGCTCGCGCTCGAGAGCATGATCCTCGCGCGCGAACGCGGCCAGGAACGCTTCCCTTTCTAAACCGGTCGACGAATCGATCGACGAGGATCGTTCACTCCGATTCGGAACCGATTGAGCCGAGCAGCGACGACCGACTGCCGATAATTCGCGGCCTTGGACATCACCACCGGCCGCATCCCACCGACCCTACGCAAACAGCTGAACGTGCAGTCGCTGTTGTTGCTGACGGCCGTCTGCGGCATCACCGCCCTCGAGCTACCGTGGCCGCTCGACCTGTGGACCCGCAGCGACGCGGCCGGCGTGGCCGCCCTCGCCGGCTTCGCGCTCGCCTACACCGTCACCGCAAGTTTGCTCGAGCGCGACTCCAGCGCCGCGCTCCGCGGCGCCTGGCTGTGCGCGCAGGCGGGCTTCGTGCTGCTCGCCTTCGAACGCTTCGACACGTATCCGGTACTCGAATTGACCGTGCCGGCGCTACTCGCGGTGATCGCCTCGCAAGTCGCTGCACTGGTGATCGAGCCGGTCGCGATCGCGATGATCGTGCTGACGAGCGTCGCGCTCTGGGCCGTGACTTTGCTGCACGGCGTCTGGCCCGGCGAAGTGATACCCGCCGTGCTGTTTCTCGCGCTGCAAGGCTGCGCGGTTATTTTGACCGCCGCCACGTTACGCGCCGAGCAGGCGCGCGACGATCTTGCACGCACCAATGCCGAACTCGTGTCGATGCAATCGTTCGTATCGGAGACCGTGCGCGATCGCGAGCGACTGCGTATCGCGCGTGATCTGCACGACATCGCGGGCCACAAGCTGACCGCGCTCAAAATAAATTTGATGATCCTGCAACAACGCGCGCCGCAGAGTTTGCGCGAACACGTCGACCGCTCGACGGAGATCGCCGACCAACTGCTCGCGGACACTCGCGACATCGTGCGTCAAATCAGCGATGCCGAAGGGCTGTCGCTCGCCGAATCTTTGAACAAACTCTCGACGCTGCTGCCCGATCGAATGATCGGCGTCGAACTCGCCGCGGATCTGCGCGTGCAGGACGGCGAGATCGCGCGACTGTTGCTGCGAGCGGCGCAAGAAGGGGTTTCGAACGCGCTGCGGCACGGCGGGGCGAGTCGCATCACGCTCGCGCTGCGACGCATCGGCGATCGCTACATGTTGCGCGTCGTCGATAACGGCCGCGGACTGCGGGGCGATCCGGCGGGCTTCGGTCGCAGCCAACTCGCCGAGCGCGTGCGAACCTTGGGTGGCGACTATCGCTTGCAGAACGGCGCAGCGGGCGGCGCCGAGGTCGAGATCACTCTGCCCGAGCACGCGCCGAATACTTGAGTGCACTCGATACTTGAGCGAGTCGAACGTTCGGCTTAGTCTCCCAGCTAAGCCACGCGCTCAAATCAAGCCTGCGCCGATCGCACGGATCACCGCTTGGGTGCGGTCACGGGAATCGAGCTTCTCCATCGCCTCGCTCATGTAATTTTTGACGGTGCCTTCGACGAGGCCCAGCGATAGCGCGATTTCTTTGTTGGTGAGGCCCGTCGCAGCGAGTCGTAAAATCGATCGTTCACGCGGCGTGAGCGACACGGCGATGTCGGCGGAGCCTGCTCGCGCCGAAAATTTGGCACCGCGTTGCTTGACCGCCGGCACTTCGACCGGGTTCAACAATAAGCCACCACGCGCGACCGCATCGACCGCGGTGACTAAGTCCTTCGGCGATGCACCCTTCAACAAAAAACCTTTCGCACCGACTTTGACGGCCTCGGTGAGCAGATCACGATCGTCGAAGGTCGTCAGCAGCACCACGGGCGTCGGCGGCTCGGCGTTACCGAGACGCCGCGCGATGTCGAACCCAGAGAAACCCGGCATCCGTACGTCACTGACGACCACGTCGACTCGGTTACGCTTCATCCACTCGAGCAAATCCGGCGACGAGGTCGTCGCGAACGCGACCTCGATGCCGGGTTCGTGCTGCAAAAGCGTCCGCAGACCCTCGAGCACCAAAGATTGATCGTCGACCAGCGCGATGCGCGTGCGCTGAGCACGAGGTTTCGTGCCGTTCGTGTTGCCGGTCGTCATGCCGATCGTCAGCCCGTGCGCGTCCAGCTCGCGGTGATTTTCTTCGAGGCCGCGACCACACCCACCGACGTGCCGCGTGCGACCACGTCGATGCCCTCGCCCCCGTTCGGGATCACGCGTAGCACGCCACCCGCATTGATGACTTGCGCCGAGGCATAACTGCCATCTTCGCTCGACACCATGATCGTGAAGTGCGCGTTGGCCGGCACGTCGAAGAGCTGACCGAACGCGCCGTAAGAGACGAACAATTCTTTTCGACCGGTGTTCATCACCTTGCCCGAGAGCTTCGAGGCGGCGAAGTTCTCGACCGTCGCGCCGTCCGCGTCGAGTTCGACGAAGCGGGCCTTCTCGGCCTCGATGCGCTGCGCGCGCAACTCGGCGATTTCGGCGCGCTCGGCGGTGAGGTTCTGAACTTTGAAGTTCGGCGTGAGCACGATCAGTGTGTCGGCGTTGCTGTCGCGGTCGAAGAGTTTGACGAAGGATTCGGCCTTGGCGATGCGGTCTTCGTGCGCGAGTAACTGTTTCTCGCCTTTCGCGAGGCGCTCTTCGACGGCGGCGAGGCGCACTTCTTGGCCGTTGATCGTCACCTGCTGTGCTTTCATGCCTTCGATGAGCAGCGGTATGAAGCCGATATAGTTGACCGACTTGTAGCCTTGCGCATCGGTGTCGACGAGATCGGGGAGCACGTGCTCGACGTCCTGCGCGATCACGCCCATCTGGCGCTTGTCGCTGAAGGCGCGATCCGGGAACTCGTCGCGACGCCAATCAAAAGTTACGCCCTGCAACTTTTGGACGACCGCGAGCGCGTTGATGATCGCCGTGACGTTCTTCTTGAACCGCACATCAGAGGTCAGCGCGAGACCGTTCGAGCGCACCGAGCCCGAGGCGTTGATGTCGCCGGCGACGTCGAGGCGGTATGTCGATGGCGCGGTCCCGATGCCGACGTTGCCGGTGAGCGTGGTCGCGCCATTGGCACCGATCCTCAACCGCTCGGTCGCGTTCGTCGCGATGACGAGAGCTTTGGCGTCGCTCGTTCCGAGGTAGTTCTGGCCAGCCCCGACGCCGGGCGTCGTACCGGCGTTGCCGGAGAGACTCCAACCGTTTATCGCTAACCTCCTCACCACGTTCGATGAATCGATCGTCAGTACGTTGTCGGTGTTGCTCCCGGCGGGCAGGTTGTTGATGTAAATGCCACCTGTCGAGGGGTTCGAACCTGCTGAGAGAATCAGTCTACTCGAAGCTGATTGGTCACCGATTTGAGTGGTTCCACCAGAGATTATCGTAGACCCAAACACTCTAAAGGTCCCGCTCCGGAATGATACGTCGCCCTTTTCCACGATGATTGCGGCACCAGTGGCGCTGCCGCTGCCGCCGATTGCATTGATGCGCAATGCCGTGGATTCGATACCCGGCATCACGAGATTGAGCAGCGTGTTGGTTCCGACGGTCGAGCTGCTCGAGAGCGTCATCGCGGTTACGCCGGAGGCCAAAGAATTCCATGTCCACGTCTGCGCGAAGTTACCGTTGTCGAAGTTGTTGGCGGTCGCTGCGCTGCGCAGGTCGGAGAGCAAAACACCACCACCACCGCTGCTGGACAACGAGGTCCACGAGAGCACACCGCCCGCGCCCACCGACAGCACCTGACCCGCGCTGCCTACCGTGGACGGCAGAGTCCAGACGACGTTCGCGCCGATCGCATCGGGCGCCTTGAAACCGACGTACTCGCTGCCGTTCGCGGCGAGTTCGGCGAAGCGCAGTTCGTTGGTGTTGCCGGCCGCGGTGTTGAACGGGTTCAGGGTCAGCGCGCCGTTCTGGTTGGCGCGCAGCAGGATGCCCGCCGAGTTGTTCTGCAGTTGGAACAGGTCGCCCGACTGCCCCAACGCGCCGCGGACGATCATCGCGACGTCGGCGAAGTTACGGGCGTTCACCTGCAGCGACGCGGCTGGATTCGCGGGCAGCTCGCCGCTGCCGTTAATGGTGACCCTCCCCAACGCGAAGTCGCCGAAGATCAATGAATTGCTGGCATTGTTGGCGATGAAGAGTTTGTCGTTGTAGCTGTTCACGGATTTACCGGCGTTGTAGCCGATCGCGACGCTGCGTAGACGGGTCACAGTATTGGCAAACGATGGGTCCCCGAACATCGCCTGCGAACCGATCGCTACATTTTGCGCTGCGGTTCCCACAGCCTCGCCGGCCGCATAGCCGACCGCGACGTTGTCGCTCGCGGGCGTCGTCGTGTTGGAGCCGAGCAGCCGGAACCCGTAGGTACCGACCACGGTGTTCCGATCGTTGCCGCCGCTGCTCAACGCAAGCACACCGAAACTGGTGTTGTAACTCCCGGGGCCTGATCCGCCGCCGAATAACATCGAGCCTGTGCCGATGTTGTTATTGGAGGGGCTGAACGATGCCGTGTAACTGTTCGAATTGCTGGTCGCCAGCGACCAGCCGCCGCTCCCACCGTAATTGAACGCTACGTACGCCGTGCGGAGAATCAACCCGCCGCTCGAGGCGCTCGACTGGAAACGCGCCACCTCGTTGTTGTTGGTCTTGATCACGAACTCCTGGTTATCGATGGTGCCGATGAAATTTGTGTTCGGAGTCGTTCCAGTGTTACCGGTGATCGACCACGCGCTCGACGCGCTGCCGACGCCGAGAGTGGATGCGGGGATGCGCTTCACGTTGTTGCTCGCGTCGATGAGCAGCACGCTGTCCGACGAGGTGCCCGTGGGCAGCCCCGCCATCTTGAGACTGCCCGAGCTGCCGATCGTCATGTTGATCGAGGTCGAGCCGGTGTTGTTGCCGAGGCTGATGGTGTTCGATGCGGCGCCGGTGCCGAGGTTCACGGTCTTCGCGCCCGTACTGCCGGTGCCGAGGTTGACGGTGACCGCGCTGATGTCGGCGCCGATGTTGACGGCGGTCGTGCCAGTGGTGGTGAGGCCCGCAATGAAGGTCTGTAGACCGGTCCAGGTCGGCGTGATCGCCGGGTTGATCGCGGGCGCGGCGTCACTACGCATCGCGGTGGTCGCCGAGCCATTGATGGCCGACATGCCAATGAGCGCGCTCGGATTCGCAAACGTGGTGCTGCCGCTCGTCGAACTCCAGGACAAGATGCCGCCGCCGTTCGTGACCAGCATCGCGCCGCTCGTGCCGTCGGCGGCCGGTAGCGTCCAGACGACGTTCGCGCCGACCGCATCAGGCGCCTTGAACGCGACGTAGTTCACAGCACCGCTCGTCGCGTTCGCGGTGAGTTCGGAGAAGCGCAGTTCGTTGGTGTTACCGGCCGCGGTGCCGAACGGGTTCAGCGTGACGGCGCCCGACGCATTGACGCTCATCAATACCGAACCCGAGTTGTTCTGCAGCTCGAGCAGGTTGCCCGTCTGGCCGGCGGTGCCTCTGCCCACCAGCGCGCGATCGGCGGCGCTCTGAACGTTCGCTTGCAGCGCGGCGTTGAGCGCAGGTGGCGTCGCACCAGCGTTGATCAAAACACGTCCATTTTGGAAGTTACCGAAGATCAGATTCTGCGTCGCGCTGTTGGCGATGTAGAGCGTGTTGTTACCGGTCTCGTTGGCGCCGGCGTTGTAGCCGATCGCGACGTTGCCGCCGCCACCGGTGGCCGAGAACAACGCGCCGTTGCCGATCGCGGTGTTGTTGGTGCCCGCCAGATTTGCGGCCAACGCGCTAGCGCCGACGGCTAGGTTGCCCACTTGGTTGTTGCCGCCACGGCCGACGGTGATGCCGTTCACCGTGACGTCGTTCTGGAAGCTCGCGAAGCCGGCGGCGCTCACGGCCATGCGGATCTGGCTGTTCGTGACCACCAGCAACGGTTGGTTGCTGGTCGTACCGAGATAACCGCTGCCCGAGGCGGTCGCACCGAGCGTGGTGACCGCAGGCGCCGCGATCGAGTTACCGACCAGCGACCAGTTGTTGAGTGCGGTGCCGGCGAGCAGCGTCGCCTGCGTGATCTGCTTCACCTGCTTCGTCACCGGATCGACCAGCAGCACGCTGTCGGTGTTCGCGGTGGTGATCGGCAGGTTGTCGAGGGTCAGCATGCCGCTGCGGATGTTGACGGTGCTATCCGCCGCCGACGCACCGATGTTGACGGTCTTCGCGCCCGAGGCATTGGTCGCGATGTTGACGGTGACCGCACTGCCGTCGGTCGCGATGTTCACCGGCACGGCACCGGAAGTGGTGAGCCCCGCGGTGAAGGTCTGCAGGCCCGTCCAAGTCGGCGTGATCGATTGGTCGAGCGCGGGCGCGGCGTCGCTGCGCATCGCGGTAGTCGCCGAGCCGGGCTTCGCCGCGAGCCCGACCGAGACCGAAGGCACGGCGAAATTGACGCCGCCCGCCGCCTGCCAGGTCAGCACGCCGTTGGTGTCGCTCGCCAGGATCGAGCCGCTCGCGGCCGGGTATGCCGTCGGCAAGGTGTAGACCGTGTCACCAACCAGCGCGGCCGGCGCCTTGAGGCCGACGTAGTTCGTGCCGTTCGCGGCGAGTTCGTAGAGGCGCAGTTCGTTGGTCGCCGTCGTCGTGGTGGCCACGCCGCCCGGGAAGTTCACCGGTCCGGTGAGGTTCGCGAACAAGGCCGACGGCGTCACTTGAGAAAGCAGGCCCGAGCCGTTCGCGACGACCACGCGGTCGTTGGCACCCATGCCGGTGTTGAGCGCGGTGGCGAGAGACGCGACCGTTACGTCGCCGCCCGACGCCACGCGCAAGCGCTCGAGGTTGTTGGTGCGGATCACCAAAGATTGCGGGTTGGTCGTGCCGAGAAAGTTCGTGTTCGCGTCGGCGATCGCGTTGCCGAGCAGCGACCACGAGGTCGTCCCGGCGACGTTGCCGACCACCGCCGCAATGCTCGCCTGCGACAGCGTGCCGTTCGAGTTCGCGAGCACGATGCGATCGAACGCCGGCGAGTTCGTCGGGATCGGGCTGTTGGCGGTACCGCCGAGCGCGCTCAAGGTCGGCACACCGGCCACCGTGAGCGTGCCGCTCGTGGCGAGCGTGGTGGTGGTCACGCCGCCCGGGAAGTTCACCGG
>RGUL01000028.1 GCA_010027845.1 Gammaproteobacteria bacterium | reverse complement strand
TCGCGATGAGCGTGTCGACGCTCGTCGGCTCGAAGCCGAGGGCATCTAACAGGATTTCGCCGGGGTTGTCCAACGACGGACCGTTACCCGAGGGGCTCAAGGGCTGGGTGAATGCGGGTTTAAGTATATGAAATTCTTGATTTATTTCGATTTCGGTCAGGATGTCGTCGACATTTTCGACGAGTTTGGCGCCTTGGCGGATTAAGGCGTGGCAACCACGCGACAATGGGCTGTGGATGGAGCCGGGAATCGCGAACACGTCGCGCCCCTGTTCGCCCGCACAGCGCGCGGTGGCGAGTGAACCGCTGCGGCGGGCGGCTTCGACCACCAGCACGCCGCGTGCGAGGCCGCTGATGAGGCGATTACGCTGCGGGAAATGGTGCGGCAGCGGCGGCGTGCCGGGTGGGAATTCAGAGATCAGCGCACCGGACGCGGCGATGCGTTCGACGAGCGCGGCGTGTTGCGGGGGGTAGGTGAGGTCGAGGCCGGTTGCGCAGACGGCGATGGTCGTGCCCGCTGCGAGCAATGCGCCCTCATGCGCGGCGGCGTCGATACCGACCGCGAGGCCGCTCGTGATGCCGAGGCCGAGTTGCGCGAGGCGATGCGCGAAATCGCGCGCGGTCTCACGGCCATTCGCCGTCGGATTGCGACTGCCGACGATGGCGAGTTGCGGTTTTGTGAGCGCGTTCGCCGCACCGCGTACGAAGAGTATTGCGGGTGCGGCGGAAATTTCGCGCAACCTCGCGGGGTACGTCGCTTCGTGCGCCGGCAGCAGTTCGAGCGCGTAGCGTTCGACGGCACGCAGATCACGTTCGATTTGCAGCGCATCGGGTGTGGTGATGGCGCGCGCAGCAGCGGGACGTAACCCGGCAGCGCGCAGACTCGTGGTGTCGGCGCTGAGCACCGCGTCGATGGAACCGAAGTGCGTGACGATGGTCTGCAGAGTGACGGCATCGACGCCCGGCGCACGTGCGAGCACGCAAAGGCCGTGCAGTTCCCGCGTTGTGCGCGTGGTCGTGGCGAGATCGTTCGGCATCGCTACAGCATAGGTGTGCGAGCAGTGGCGGTCTCGCACCGAAAGTCGTGCGTTTGCACTGATATAATCGCCACACACGAAAAACTTTAGATCCGAGGCGCACGATGGCCCTGCTCGAAATTCTCGAATTCCCCGATCCGCGTTTGCGCACCCGCGCCGTCCCGGTCACGCAATTCGACGCCGACCTCGTTCGTCTCGTCGACGACATGTTCGAAACGATGTACGCCGCGCCCGGCATCGGGCTCGCCGCGTCGCAAGTGAACGTGCATCGACGATTGTTGGTGATGGACGTCTCCAAAGATCGCAGCGATGCACTGGTGTTCGTCAATCCCGAAATCGTCGAGCGCGACGGCATCGGTGTGATGGAAGAGGGCTGCTTGTCGGTGCCCAATATTTTCGACGAGGTCGAGCGTGCGCAACGCGTCGTCGTGCGTGCACAGGACCGCCACGGAGTGGTGTTCGAGCGCGAGCTCGTCGAACTCGCCGCGGTGTGTCTGCAGCACGAGATGGACCACTTAGAAGGCAAGCTGTTCGTCGACTATCTCTCCTCGCTGAAACGCGATCGCATCCGACGCAAGTTGGAAAAAGATCGCAAAGCACGCGCGACCTCCGACGCAGCGCCGGTCGGCGCCGCGCGCATCTGACGCGCAGCGCGAGACCGCATGCGTATCGTTTTCGCCGGAACGCCGGAGTTCGCCGTGCCGCCGCTCGCGGCACTGCGTGCATCGCGACACCAGGTGGTCGGCGTTTTGACACAGCCCGATCGGCCTGCCGGGCGTGGGCGTCACGCCGTCGCGAGTGCCGTCAAAGAATTTGCCATCGCGCACGGTTTGCCGCTCGCGCAGCCCGCGAGTTTGCGCACCGACCTAGGCCGTGCAGCGCTCGTAGATTGGCAGCCCGATTTGTTGGTGGTGGTCGCCTACGGCTTGATCTTGCCGCCCGAAGTTTTGGCGATTCCGCGTTCGGGTTGTCTCAACATTCACGGATCGCTGTTGCCGCGTTGGCGCGGCGCCGCGCCGATCCAACGCGCCGTGCTCGCAGGCGATCGCGAAACCGGCATCACGATCATGTTGCTCGATGCCGGGCTCGATACCGGTCCGACGCTGCTCGAGCGACGCGTGCCGATCGCCGACGACGAGACGTCGGCGACGCTGCACACCAAGCTTGCGACCCTCGGCGCCGAAGCCTTGCTCGAAGCGATCGACGGTTACGAGAGCGGACGACTGCGGCCCGTGCCGCAGCCGACCGCGGGCGTGAGCTATGCGAACAAACTCGATAAATCCGAAGCGCGTATCGATTGGCGCGAGTCTGCGATCGCGATTGAGCGCCGCGTGCGGGCGTTCGTCCCATGGCCGATTGCCGAAACCACGCATCGGGGTGAGGTGCTGCGCATCCACGCCGCGCGTGCGTTCGATGCCGATGCGGTCGATCGAGCAGCGATCGTGGTGACGGCACCTGCGCTCGCCACACCACACCCGCCTGGTACGGTGCTCGGGTTGCAGGGCGAATTTTTGATGATCGCGTGCGGTTCGGGCTATCTCGGCATCGCGCGTATACAGCGTGCGGGCCGGCGCGTGCTCGAAGCGCGCGAGTTTTGTAACGGCTTCGATGCGACCAACGAGGTATTCGCATGACCGCGCTCGCACCGGGTGCCGATACTTTGGTCGCGGCGGTCACGGCGATGTCCGAGGTCGTGCACGCAGGTCGCTCGGCCGACGACGCGCTCGCGTTCGCGGAGTCGCGGCCCGATCGCTCGGCGGTGCGCGCGATCGTTCTCGGTACCTTGCGTTGGTATTTGCGACTCGTGCCGGCGATGCGTGAACTCGTCGATCGACCGGCCGAACAAATCGAGCCGTCGTTGCGTGCGTTACTCGTGACGGCCGCACATCAAATCGAGTATTCGCGCAGTGCGCCGGAAGTGAGCGTGCATTTAGCCGTCGATGCGGCGCGTGGACTCGGTTTTGCGCGTGCCACCGGGTTCGTGAACGCGGTGCTGCGACGCTTCGTGCGAGAACGCGCAGCGCTGTTCGCCAACGTCGACGGCGAACTCGCTGGGCGCACTGCGCATCCGGAATGGTTCGTCGCTGCGTTGCAGCACGCTTGGCCGGAGCACGCGCCGGCGGTGCTCGACGCGAACGATCGTCATCCGCCGATGGTGTTGCGCGCGACGCCGCGCGACGAATACATCGCCGAACTCGCCGCTGCAGGACGCGAAAGTATCGCCATCGACTGGTGTCCGAGCGCGCTGCAACTCGCGCACGCGACAGCGGTGAGCGCGTTGCCCGGTTTTCGTGACGGACGCGTGTCGGTGCAAGATGCCGGCGCGCAACTCGCCGCACGGCTGCTCGCGATCCCGCCGGGCGCGCGCGTGCTCGATGCTTGTGCCGCGCCGGGTGGCAAGACCGGCCACATCCTCGAATGCCAACCGCAACTTGGCGAGCTGCTCGCCGTCGATCTAGACGAATCGCGAATTTCTTTGGTGCGCAGCACGCTCACGCGACTCGGTGCACGCGATGCGACACTCGCTGCGGCCTGTGCCAAAGTTCGGTTGCGTGCGGCGGACCTCGCTGCGAGCGACGCGCTCGGCGGCGAGGCGCCCTTCGACCGTATTTTGCTCGATGCGCCGTGTTCGGCGACCGGTGTGATCCGACGTCATCCGGACATCAAAATTTTACGTCGTGAAAGCGATCTCGATTCTCTGGTCGCGACGCAACGCTGCTTGCTGGAGCGTTGTTTCGCGCGCCTGGCGCCCGGTGGCCGACTGGTTTATGCGACCTGTTCCGTCTTGCCGCGGGAGAACGAAGAGTTGATGCAGCAGTTTTTGGCCGCAACGCCCGCTGCGATCGCCTTGCCGTGGCCGGCGGACGTTGCCTTGCCGCCCGGGGCTTTGCGTCTTGCCGCTGGTGTGCAATTGTTGCCGGGCGTCGCCGCGGACGCCGATGGTTTCTATTATGCGGTCATCGGCAGGAGAGACCTTTGAGTAGCGCCTTCAGCACGTCCCGATTTGGCTCGACGAGACCGCTGCTCGCGGTGCTACTCGTGCTGCTCGGCATCGTGGGGTCGCTGGTGCGCGAAGCGCGCGCCGATGCACTCGACGGCGCACTCGAGGTGCAGTCCGCGTTCGTGAGTTTGACGGGGGGCGTCTATCAACTCAATGCGCGCGTGCGATATCCCGATAACGAGCAGACCGCGGCGGCACTGCGCGACGGCATGACGTTGTTTTTCGATCTCGACGTCGAAGTGACGCGCGAGCGTCGCTTTTGGACCAACGCGACCGTGATCGCATTATCGCTGCGGCGCGAACTCAGCTATCACTCCGTGACCGAGCGTTTCGTGGTGCGCGATCCTTTGGTGAGCGAGCAACGCACGTTCGCGACGCTCGACGAGGCTTTGCAATACATCGGCGGCGTCGACGCATGGCCGATTTTGGTTGCCGCGCAGACCCCCAGTGGTGATTGCAAGGTGGCAGTCCGCGCCAGCATCCATCGCGGCAAACTCACCGATGCGCTGCGTGCGCTGATGTTTTGGTCGGACGATTGGCAACGTACGAGCGAGTGGTACTCGTGGTCGTTGCCACGCTGAGCCGTTACCGCGCCGCCTGGACCATCGGCATCGCGGTGCTGGTGGTGTTGGCAGCACTGTTCGCGCTCTCGCTCTCGACTCAAAACTCGGAACAATTTAGTCGCCTGCAGCCGTGGTTGTTACTCGCGAGCGCGATCGGTGTCGTCGTGCTTTCGATCATGCTCGCACGCAAGGTGCTGCAACTCGTCAACGCTTACCGCACCAACGTCGCCGGTTCGCGTCTCACGGCACGCACGGTGACGGTGTTCGGTGTCCTCGTGGCGTTGCCGCTGCTCACCGTATATCTCTTCTCGCTCGAATTTCTCAATCGCGGCATCGACAGTTGGTTTCGCGTCGAGATCAAGCAAGGGCTGAACGATGCGGTGGTGTTGTCGCGCGCGGCGCTGGAGTTGCGCATGCGCGAATATTCCTCGCGCACCGAAGCGCTCGCTCGTCGGCTCGGTGACAACCCGCCGACGGCCGTCGCGCTCGAACTCGAACGCGAATTGCGCGCCTCGGGTGCGAACGAAATCGTACTCTACGGCGCTTATTCGCGAATTCTCGCGGCGACCAGTCGCTCGGTCACCGACGCATTACCGACGAGTCCGCCCGAAGATTTGTTACGCCAGGTCAACAACGGTCGCACGTATTTGAGTCTAGACCCGCGTGGGGAATCGCAATACGTGATTCGAACGGCCGTACCGCTAGCTTCGCGCACCTTACCGGACGCGCGGTTCGTGTTGGTGGTCTACGATTTGCCGCGGCAGTTCGCCGAACTCACCGACGCGGTACAACGCTCGTACTCGCAATACGGCGATCTCGCCGCACTGCGCGAACCGCTCAAATATAGTTTCCGACTGACGCTCACGTTGGTGTTGCTCGTGACTTTGCTCGCGGCGATCTACGGCGCGATCTATTCGGCCGAGGTGCTCTTCAAGCCGGTGCAAGATCTGATGGCCGGCACGCGTGCGGTCGCCAAAGGTGACTTCGCGACGCGCGTGCCGCTGACCTCGCGCGACGAGATGGGATTCTTGGTGCAGTCGTTCAACGACATGACTAAAAGATTACGGCGCGCGCGCGAAGAAACCGAGCGCAGTCGACTCGCCGTCGAGCGCGAGCGCGAGCGGCTCGCGATCATCATGGCGCGTTTGTCGACGGGCGTGATCACCGTCGATCGGGAGCTCGTGCTGCGACTCGCGAATGCGGCGGCCGGCGGTATCCTCGGTGTCGATCTCGAGCGCGAAGTGGGTCGTCCGCTCGCAGAGTTCGCCTCCGTGGACGATCGACTGCGGCAATTCGTCGACGAGTTGCGCGCGCGCTTCTCGGCGGGATTAGAAGAATGGCGCGAACAGCTCGAGATCGTGGGGATCGCCGGTAAGAGCGCCTCGCGGGTGCTGGTCTGTGCTTGCGTGCCGCTGCCGGAGGGCGGTGATGCGCCCCGTAGTTACGTGATCGTGTTCGACGACGTGACGAATTTGTTGCAGGCACAACGCGATGCGGCTTGGGGCGAAGTGGCGCGGCGTCTCGCTCACGAAATCAAAAATCCGCTGACTCCGATCCAACTCTCGGCTGAGCGCATGCGGCATAAATTGTTGCCGTCTTTGAGTGGGGCCGATGCCGAGATGGTCGAGCGTTCGACTCACACGATCGTGCAGCAGGTCGAATCGATGAAGCAGATGGTCAACGATTTCGGCGAATACGCGCGGGCACCGTCCATGCAGGTGGCGAGTTTCGATCTGAATCAACTCGCCGGCGAGGTCGCGGACTTTTATCGCGCACAGGGTACGGCGGTGACGATCGACACGACGTTCGAGTCGCACGACGTCACCGTCGAAGCCGATCGCGGACGCATCCGACAAGTGCTCAACAATCTACTCACCAACGCTTTCGAAGCGCTCGATGGTGTGCCTGCTGCGCGGATCGGCTTACGGACCGAATTGGCGGAGCAAGAGGGCGTCGCCGTCGCGGTGCTCACCGTGAGCGATAACGGCCCCGGCTTCCAACGCGAGCTGCTGGCGCGCATTTTCGACCCCTATGTGACCAGCAAACCGCGTGGTACCGGGCTCGGACTCGCCATCGTCAAGAAGATCGTCGAGGATCACGGTGGGCGGATCGAGGCGGATAACGTCCCATCGGGCGGGGCGCGCATCCGTGTTATGTTGCCGCTTAAGGATCGCACGCGCGCTAGCGCAACGCGTGAGCGGCGGACCGAGTTGAGGAGGGAGCGGGCATGAGCGCAGCACGCATTCTGGTGGTCGACGACGAAGCGGACATTCGCGGGCTCGTCAAAGAAATCCTCTCGGACGAGGGCTACGACGTCGACGTCGCAGCGAACGCCGCCGAAGCGCGGCAGGCGCGCGCGCGTCAAGAACCCGATCTCGTGCTGCTCGATATTTGGATGCCGGACGTCGATGGCATCACGCTGCTGCGCGAATGGTCGACGAGTGCCTTTGACGTTTGCCCCGTGGTGATGATGTCGGGGCACGGTACGGTCGAGACCGCCGTCGAAGCGACGCGACTCGGCGCGTTCGACTACGTCGAAAAACCTTTGTCGCTCGCAAAACTGTTACGCACCGTCGAGCGCGCACTCGAAGCGGGTCGGAAGCGGCGCGTCGCCGGTCGTTTGCGCGCGAATGCGGGTGCGGCGCCCGTCGGTAAAAGTCGAGTCATCCAACAATTGCGCACGCAGCTCACGAAAATCGCCGGTGGCGATGCGCCGTTGTTGCTCACCGGTGAAGTGGGCGCAGGCCGCAGCGCGTTCGCCCGTTACGTGCACGAACAAAGTCCGCGTGCAGCGCGGCCGTTCGTGACGCTGACTGCGAGCGCTTTGCGCGACAGCGATTTCGAGACCGTGCTATTCGGACGCGCCGATGCGAACGGCGGCTCGCCCGGTGTGTTTGAGCAAGCCGCCGACGGCACCTTGTTCGTATCCGAGCTCGGTGATCTGCCTGCTGCGGCGCAACGAGCGCTGCTGGGCGTGCTCGAAACCGGAAGTTTTTCCCGACTCGGTGAAATGCGGGTGCGGCCACTCGCCGCGCGCATCGTCGCCTCGGGTGCTGCCGGCCTCGAAGGTACGGCGGGCAGCGATTTACCGGGCGCCGTGCGGCGTGATTTATTGACGCAGTTCGCAACGTTCGTCGTACGCATTCCGCCGCTGCGCGAGTACGCCGAAGACGTGCCGGAATTGCTGCGGCATTACATCGACCGCTTGGTCGATATGGAGGGGCTGCGATTCCGACGCTTTGCGGTGGCTGCGCAGAATCGTCTGCGCAACTATCCGTGGCCGGGTAACGTACAGGAGCTGCGCACGCTCGTGCAGCGACTTTTGGTGCAGGGTGGCAGCGAAGAGATCGCGCTCGAAGAAGTCGAACGCGAGCTCGCCGCCGCGACTAGCGGCGTCGGTGAAACGCTCGTCAAACAAGATTTATTGGCGCTGGGTTTGCGCGAAGCACGCGAACATTTCGAGCGTGCATACCTACAACAACAATTGTCGTTGTGTCACGGCAAGGTCGGGCAACTGGCTAAGCGAGTCGGTATGGAGCGCACCCACTTATATCGAAAGTTGCGGGCACTCGGCGTCGATTTCCGCGCTGCCGCTGACGACACCGACGGCTAGTCGCCGACGCGAATCAACACCGCGTCGATGTCGGCGGCGCGCAATTTGCCGCGAATGCGGTTTAGTTCGTCGAGATTGGAAATCGGCCCGATCCGCACGCGGTGGAAGACGTCCGTGTCGATCGACAGACGCTGCACCGCCGACGACACGCCGAGTCGCGACAATTTAGCCTGCAGCCGCTCGGCTTCTTCTAAATTGCGATAGGCGCCGGGCTGCAGGACGTACGTGCCGGGACGCTGCACGGGCGAATTCGGCTTCGCCGGCGGCGGTGGCGCTTTGTTCGCTTCGCGTTCGTTCTCGGGAATCACGACTTCTTGCTGCGGCAGCATGTCGTAGAACGTGTATTCGCGTTGCCGCTCTTCGGCGGTATCTGGTGCGCCTTCGGTTTGCGTCCGTGGTGCGACGGGACGGGGTCGCGGTTCGGACGGTTCGGCGGCGACGACTTTTTGCAGGGCGCGTTGTTGATAGACGAACACGCCGGCTGCAACGGCGAGACCGATCATCAAGCCGATCACGAATTCCTTGCCGAAGAAACCGAAATCGCTGCCGCCCTTGCGACGCGTTTTTTTGAAGTCGCGACCGATGGGTGTGTTCACATCGACTCCGGCGCCGATACGCCGAGGATCGCGAGTCCGTTGCGTAGTACACGCTGCACGGCGAGCAGCGCATAAATGCGTGCGTGACGCGGCTCGTCCTCGGGCACGAGCACGCGCTCGGCGTTGTAGAACGCATGCAACGTCGTGGCGAGGTCGCGCAGGTAGTGTACGAGCGTGTGCGGCGCGCGGGTCGCTGCGGCGTGTTGGATGATTTCGCCGTATTTCGATAGCGACGCGAGCATCGCTTGCGCGGGTTCGCTCGCCAGCAACGTGGCGCCGCCGGCGAGCACGATTTGCTCGGCGCGGGCGGGGTCGTAGCCGACGTTACGGGCCGCGAGCTCTTTCATCACGCTCGCCACGCGGGCGTGGGCGTACTGGATGTAGAACACTGGGTTTTCGTTCGACTTAGATTTTGCGAGCTCGAGATCGAAGTCCAGTGGTTGATCGTTGCTGCGCATCAAATAAAACAGTCGGCAGGCGTCGTTGCCCACTTCTTCGCGCAATTGGCGCAGCGTGACGAAAGTCGCCTCGCGCTTGCCCATCGATAGTTTGACGCCGTTGCGATACAAGCTCACGAGCTGAATCAAGCAGACTTCCAGACACTCGCCGGCGTGGCCGAAGGCTTGTAAGCCGCCGCGCAAGCGTGCGACGTAGCCGTGGTGGTCGGCGCCGAGCACGTCGATCAGCGAGTCGAAGCCACGTTCGCGTTTGTCGAGGTGGTAGGCGATGTCGGAAGCGAAATAAGTTTTGACGCCGTTCTCGCGCACCACGACGCGATCTTCGTCGTCACCGAATTGCGTCGCACGGAACCAAGTCGCGCCGTCTTTGACATACAACAAATCTTTGGCGCGCAAACGCTCGAGCGCGCGATCGATCGCACCGCTCGCGGTGAACTCGCGCTCCGACGTCCAGCGGTCGAAACGCACACCGAGACCGGCAAGATCGTCACGAATTTCGTCCAACATCGCGCCTAGGCCGAGTGCGAGCACGCGTTGCCAAGCAGCCTCGCCGATCAATGCGCGCGCGCGGGCGATGACGGCGTCGATGTAGGCATCTTTGTCGCCTGCGGGCGCATCCGCCGGCAGATCGGCGAGCACGCTGGCTGCAGCGTGGCGCAGTGCGTCGCCCTCTTGGGCACGCAAGCGTACGGCGACCGGCTGGATGTAATCGCCGCGATAGCCGTTTTGGGGGAAGGGCAGCGTCTCGCCACACACTTCGAGGTAGCGCAGCCACACGGACACCGCGAGGATCTCGGTTTGTCTGCCGGCGTCGTTGATGTAGTACTCACGAAACACGTCGTCGCCCGCGGCCGCGAGCAGATTGCCGAGCGCATCGCCGTAAGCTGCTTGTCGACCATGACCGACGTGCATCGGACCGGTCGGATTCGCCGACACGAACTCGAGCAAAACTTTACGCCGCTGCGCGTGCGTGCCGCGACCGTAGCGTTCGCCCAACGTGTGCACGCGCACCAGTTCGCGCGCATATAAATCTTTGACGAGGAAGAAGTTGATGAAACCGGCACCGGCGATCTCGGTGCGCTCGATCAACGTGTTCGCGGGCAGTGCGGCGACGATCGCTTCGGCGAGCTCGCGTGGCTTGCGGCCGGCGGCTTTCGCGTAGCGCATCGCGACGTTGGAGGCGAAATCGCCGTGGGTGGCATCGCGGGTACGTTCGAGGACGACACTCGCCGGATCGATGGCGCCCGGAATCACGCTGCCCTGCAGGGACTCGAGCGCCGTGCCGAGCAATTGCTGGAGGGCGTTTTTCACGGCGGCGATTCTACAGCGTCGGATGCCGCTGCGATCGGTGGCCTCAAAACAATTCGAGTGGATCGACGTCGAGCGCGTAGCGCACGCGGCGCGCGGCGGGCAATGCCTCGACCTCTGGCAGCCATGCGGCGAGGAAGCGGTGTAGGGCGCTGCGCTCCGTGCTCTCGATCAACAGCTGCGCGTGATGGCGATCGGCGCGGCGCGCCATCGCCGCTGGCGCGGGGCCGAGTAGACGCACTGGCGCATCACCGCGCCGCATCGACTCGGCGGCGAGCGCGCGCGCCGCGTCGAGAAAGGCGATCGCGTGCGCAGCCTGCAAGGCCGAGGCGCGCAACGCCGCGAGTCGCGCGAACGGCGGCCAGCCCGCGGCGCGTCGTTCTTCGAGCGCGGCTTTGGCGAACGCGTCGTAGCCGCCGTCGAGCAGACTCGTGAGCAACGGATGTTCGGGATATTCAGTTTGGATCAGCACGAGTCCGCCGCGCTCGCCGCGGCCGGCGCGCCCGGCGACTTGCACGATCGTTTGTGCGAGTCGCTCGGCCGCGCGGAAGTCGGTGTTGAATAAACCTTGGTCGGCGTTCAACACCACGGCGAGCGTGACGGCCGGAAAATCGTGACCTTTGGCGACCATCTGCGTGCCGACCAAAATGCGTGCCGCGCCGCTCGCGACGCGCGTCATCACCGCTTCGAGTTCGTCGCTGCGCCGCACGACGTCGCGATCGAGACGCGCGATCGAGATCCCGGGAAACGTTTCGCCGAGCGTCTCTTCGACGCGCTCGGTCCCTTGACCGACGGTTTTCACCGCGTAGCCGCAAGTTGGGCACTGCCGCGGTAAATCACGATCGGCGCCGCAGTGATGGCAACGTAAACGCGCCGCGTTGCGATACACGGTCATGCGCGCGTCGCAAGCTTGGCAAGGCGCGATCCAGCCGCAAGCGGTGCACGCGAGCGTCGGTGCGTAGCCGCGGCGATTGATGTACACGAGTATTTGGCCGCCGTCGGCCAAATGTTGTTGCATGGTGGTGACGGCGGTGGTCGACAGTCCCGCGTGTACGCGCTCGGCGCGCAGGTCGAGTAGCCGCAGCACCGGCGGGCGCGCGGCTGCGGCGCGGCGCAACAGCGTCAGTCGCGTGTAGCGACCGAGCGCCGCGTTGTGTAGCGTTTCGAGCGAGGGCGTCGCCGAGCCGAGCACGATCGGCACGCCCAACATTTGCGCACGCACGACTGCGAGATCGCGCGCCGAATAACGGAAGCCGCCCTCTTGCTGTTTGAACGAGGGATCGTGTTCTTCGTCGACGATCAGCAAGCCGAGGTCGGGCAACGGCGCGAACACGGCCGAGCGCGTTCCGAGCACGAGGCGTGCGCTGCCGTCGTGCGCCGCACGCCACGCGGCGAGGCGTTCGCCGTCGGTGAGCCCCGAATGCAACACCGCGTACGGCACGTCGGGAAAACGTGCGGCGAAGCGGCCGACGAGTTGTGGCGTCAGACCGATCTCGGGGACCAGCACCAATACGCGTCGACCACGGGCGAGCGTGTCGGCGGCGAGCCGTAGATAAATTTCGGTCTTGCCGCTGCCGGTGATGCCGTGCAACAGCCAGGCGTGGAAGGTCGCCGGGTCGGCTTGAGAAATGCGCTCGACCGCCTGCGCCTGTTCGTCCGACAGCGTGGGCAGCGCCGTCGCCGCCGCGTTCGAGACGATCGCCGCACTGGGCGCTGGTGCCTCCGCGGCGCTCGCCCAGCCGCGCGCTGCGAGCGCTCGCGCGGCATCACGCCAGCCCGGCAGCTCGGCCGTCAGTGCGTCGGCGTCGACGGTCTGTGCCGCGGCGACCAGACGATGTAGCAGACGTCGTTGTTTCGGCGCGCGTTGCGGCTCGCCGGCCAAGTGCGCCTCGCGCCCGGCCGCCGTCGCCGCCCAAACTTCGCGTCGTGCGGCGAGGCTCGCACCCTCGCGGGCGAGTTTCGGCAGCGCGGTGGCGATCACCTCGCCGAGCGGGTGGTGGTAGTAGTCACCGGCCCAGCAGAGCAATTTCAGCAACGCGTCGTCGAACACCGGATGGGTGTCGATTACCTCCGAAATTCGTTTTAATTTACCTTCGGGAACGTCTGATTGATTCTCTAGAGAGACAACGACACCAACCAGCAGCCGATTTCCGAACGGCACGCGCAGCCGCGATCCCGGTACGGGCACCGCGCCCTCGAGCGGCGGCAGGTAATCGAAAGTGCGCCGGAGTGGGGTGTCGACGGCGACGCGCAGTAGCGGGATCACGGCCTTCCGGTTGTCCACAGAGGATGTGGATAACGCTGTGGAAACTGCCCGGCCGACAGCGAAAAACCGCAGTATTTGTGCGGTTTCGCGCGGTACTGGTCAAAGATTGACCAGTTCAGAAAAAGTCTTTTCTGATCAGCCACTTGCTTACTCTGCGCCGCCCAGTGGGTACAGTTTATGAAGTAAAAATGACATGCTTTCTTCGCCAATGTGCGTAAGTGCATGATTTACCGACCCGCACCCTGCCGCCGTCATCACTCTCGTGCCGCTTGCAGCGGCGCGAAACTGCGCGGGTAGAGGGCCGTGTGCAAGCTGCGCCAGGTGGCCGGCATCGCCGCTTGGGTGCCGACTTTCGAGCCGCTGCAGCGCGAGATACTCGAGCCCGGATGGTCGCCCATTTCGAAGCGCGGCGACCAGTCGTTGAAGTCGTTGAAGGTGGCGAGGGCGGGCGTGTAACCACCCCGCCTGCGTGCCTGGACGCGCGCGAGATCGGATTCAGCGACCGAATAGGTGTAGAGGTCGTGCACCTTCATCGGCGGACGCGCGCCGCGATCGACCCGCACGTGGGTCGCCTCGTCGAGCCAAATACGGCCGGCGTCGCGTCGCGCCGGACCGAGGAAGTGCGTCCGCTCGGCGCGCATGCCGGGCGGCTCAGGTTCAGCGAGCGGTCCGCTGCGCAGCGAGTAGGTCGCTGTCGCGATGCGCGGTGCGGCGTACTCGAAACGCACGCTGCGGCCGGTGACCGGGTTGTCCCAACGTTCGAGCAGCGTGCTCGAGCCGACCGCGGTGTAATAGATCGCAGCCGCAGTCGAGATTTCATAGCGCTCGGCATCGAGATCGCGGCGTCGATGGATCGACCCGACGTGCATGTCGAAGAACGGCGTCAGCACGTTGTCGACGAGTCCGTAACGCGTGCCGCGCAACCACCAGTACACCGAAGCGCCGTCGGCGCCGAAGCGGATGCGGCGATAGAGCGTGTGCAAATAGTCCGCGCCGAGCGGATCGTCGGCGCCGGCCGTCGGACGCGCGGCCGCCTCGCGCGAGGCCGTTGCGGCTGCGACGCCGACTCCGAGCGAACTGATCAATAATTTCCGACGTGAAAATCTTGGCCGTGGATCGCTCATGACGTCTCTCCCCTAGGCGGCGGAATTCGTGTGGGCCGCGGCGCGTCCGTGTAGCGCGACGTACACGCCGGCGGCGACTACGAGTGTCGCACCGAAGAGCACGTTCGTCGCGGGGGTCACCTGCCAAAAAACCCAATCGATGCTCGCACCCCACAATAACGCCGTGTATTCGATCGGCGCGACGGTGGCGGCGGGGGCGTGGCGAAAGGCTTCGGTGATGTAGTGTTGGCCGACCGCGCCGGTCAAGCCGACGCAGGCGAGCAATATCCAATCGGTCTCGCGCACCGCGGTCCACGACCCGGCAGCGGCAACGCTCGCACCCACAGCGACGACGACCAAAAACGACAGCACCATCGCGGGCGAGCGATCGCTGCGGGTGAGCACGCGTGCCGTGATTGCCGCCGATGCATAACAGAGCGCGGACAACACCGCACCGAGTCCGGCGAGTAAAGGCAAGCCGCCCGGCGCAGGTTTCAAGATCACGAGCACGCCGACGAAGCCGACGCCGATCGCCAGCCATTGACGCGCATCGGCACGCTCGCCGAGCAGCCAGGTCGCGAGCGCCGCGATCAACAGCGGCGCGCCCATATAAACGGAGTAAACCGAGGCCAGCGAGGCTTCGCGCAAGGCATAAACGAACGTCGCGAGCATGACGATGCCGAGCACACCGCGCAGCAAGTGCAGTTCGATACGCACCGGACGCAATTCGTGCAACGCACCGCGCCACCACAATGGCAACACCACGAATGGAATCGACGCGAGCGCACGCATGGCACTCACCTGCAACGGCGGGTAGTGCACCGAGAAAATTTTGAGCAGCGCATCCATCCACGAAAACGCCGCGACCGCGATGAACATCGCGAGCACACCACGGGTTGCGCTCACGGCTCGACGACTTCGTAGCCGCGCGCGGCGAATTTCGCGAGCAACCCTTGCGGACCGAAGAATTGGATCATCGGGGTCACCGCGAGGGTGGAAGAGTTGTTCTCGAGCGATCGCACTGCGGCCTCGAACCACTCCGTTTCGAAACGGCGGCGCAGCTCGGAGAGTTTCGGTCCGTTGATGATCGCGAGGCAGGCCTCTTCGGCCACCTGATCGACCATCCGTTGTTTGCGCAGCGCCTCGACGTCACCGACCGCCCAAGCATCGGCTTGCGCGCGCATCGCGCTCAAATCTCCTTCGAGACGATCAACCACCGTGCGAAGACAGGCGACTTCCGCCTCGGGTGGCATGTTCATAAGTTCGTTGACCGCCCCGAGCGGATCGTCGACCTTGATCTTAGGCTCGATTATTTTGACGTTCCGTGCGCGCGCGAGCTTGTTGACCGTCGCGCGCACGTCGGTGCCGCTCGACAAGCCGCTGCGCGAGATTGCCTCGCCCCACAATCCGAGTGCTGCGAACACCGGCCGACGAGTGAGTTGCTCCGTCTTGTCCGGCGCATATTTGAGCCTTAACGCTTCGTACCGCGCGAAGAGATCGGGCGGTAGTGTCGCGCCTAGGGTTGACTTACCGGGATCTTTGACCAGCTTGCGTGCGTTCCAAATCAATCGTGCCCAAAGAATCGGATTCACACCGATGCTTGCGCGAGCACCGGTGACAAGCGCCTGCGAGCGATCGAGAACGTGTTCGACCTCGCGCGAGCGCCAGACGAGTTTCTTCGGCAGCGGCGTGACCGTGCCGAGCAGGTAGAGCGTGTGGTCGCCTTTACGGATCTTCCAAAGCCCCGGGCCGGCGCGCTCGCCGGAGATCGTAACTTCCTCGACCGCATCGACATGTTGATCGACCGCTGCCGTGGCGAGCCGCGTGGCGAATAGGTTCGAGGCGACGCAAGCGACCATCGCGAGCAACGCGGCTCGCGTCGATGCGACCGGCGCGTTCACCCCACGGCTTTGACGGCCCCGATCAGATCGATCGCGGCACGCTGACCGTCGGCGTAAAGCATGCGCGTGTTGTCGAGATAGAAGAGCGCGTTTTCGATGCCCGAGAAACCGGCGCCCTTGCCGCGCTTCACGACGATCACATTCTTGGATTTATCGGCGTTCAAAATCGGCATGCCGTAGATCGGGCTCGACTTGTCGGTGCGCGCGACCGGATTGACGACGTCGTTCGCGCCGATGATGAGTGCGACGTCACAAGTTTCAAACTCGGCGTTGATTTCGTCGAGATCGGCGATGATGTCGTACGGCACGCCGGCTTCGGCGAGTAGCACGTTCATGTGACCGGGCATGCGACCGGCGACCGGGTGGATCGCGAACTTCACCGTCACGCCACGCTCGATCAAAAGTTGGCAGAGCTCCCAAACTTTGTGCTGCGCTTGCGCAACGGCCATGCCGTAGCCCGGTACGACGATGACTTTTTGGGCGAACGCCATCATCACACCGACGTCGGTGGCTTCGATGGGCTTCATCGACCCCGTCACCGTGCCTTGCGCTTCACCGCCTGTGTCACCGAAGCCCGAAAACAGCACGTTACCGAGCGAACGATTCATCGCCTTGGCCATCAATTGCGTGAGCAGCGTACCGGCCGCGCCAACCACCATGCCGGCGATGATCATCGCCGAGTTACCGAGCACGAATCCTTCGAAGCTGACCGCAAGACCGGTGAGTGCGTTATAGAGCGAAATCACGACCGGCATGTCGGCGCCGCCGATCGGCAGCGTCATGGTCAAACCGAGCACGAGTGCGACAACGAAGAAGGTCGTCACGACACCGGCCGACTGATCGATGCCGAGGGCGACCATCGCGCCGAGTGCGAGCGCGCCGGCGAGCAACAGCAAATTCAAAATTTGCTGCCCGCCGAACCGCAGGCTCTTGTTGATGAGACCTTGCAGTTTCGCGAATGCGATCAAACTGCCGCTGAAGGACACGGCGCCGATTAAACCGCCGATCACCGCGAGCGCGAGCACTGCTGTGTCGTGCGTCGTGCCCGCATGCGCGGGATCGCTCAATTTATAGAGTTCCACGGCGGCGATCGCCGCTGCAGCGCCGCCGCCCATGCCGTTGTAGAGCGCGATCATCTGCGGCATGTCGGTCATCGCGACACGTTTCCCGCTCCACGCGGCGATCACGGAGCCGAGCACGACCGCGATGGCGATCAGACCAAAGTTGGCCATGCCCGGCGTGAGGAAGGTGATCACCGTGGCGACCACCATACCGGCGCCCGCCCAAAGAATTCCGCTGCGTGCGGTGACGGGCGAGCTCATGCGCTTCAGGCCCATGATGAACAGGATCGCGGTGATCCAGTAGCTGAACTGAATCGCCTGATCGGCGGTGATGAGGCCTTGCATCAGTGTGTCCCCTTCTTGCCGCCGCTGCCGCTCGATTTAAACATCTCGAGCATCCGCTCGGTGACGACGTAACCACCGACCGCATTACCGGCCGCGAGCAGTACGCCCACGAAACCGATCACTTGCTCGAGCGTCGAATTGGCGTTACCTAGCGCGACCATCGCACCGACGAGCACGATGCCGTGCACGAAGTTCGAACCGGACATCAGCGGCGTGTGCAGGATCACCGGCACGCGCGAGATCACTTCGTAGCCGACGAAGGCGGCGAGCA
Organism: Gammaproteobacteria bacterium; assembly: GCA_010027845.1. GTDB lineage: Bacteria > Pseudomonadota > Gammaproteobacteria > Steroidobacterales > Steroidobacteraceae > UBA964. Next base: position 10,048 of record RGUL01000028.1, on the reverse strand, counting down.
TGAAAATATAGAGTGCGATCATTCCTTCCACGGTCAGCCCTCCAGCGCCTTGCGCGTCGCTTCGTGCCGGATGTTGCCGTCGTGCGTGAGGCACGAGCCGACGAACACCTCGTCGTTCCAGTCGATCGCGAGTTCACCCGCGTTGATCGCAGGCTTCAAAAAATTGAGCAGGTTACGCGCGTACATTTCGCTCGCGTTGTAGGCGAGTTGGCCGGGCAGGTTCAATGGACCGACGATTTTGACGCCATGATGCAGCACGGTTTCGCCGGCGCGCGTCAGCTCGCAGTTACCGCCTTGTTCGGCGGCGATGTCGACGATCACCGCGCCTTGCTTCATACGTTCGACCGCCGCCCGCGTGATGATGGTCGGCGCTTTGCGACCGGGCACCGAGGCGGTGGTGATGACCGCATCCATCGCGGCGATGCGCGCATCGAGGATCTCTTGTTGCTTGGCTTTTTCCTCGGCCGTGAGCTCGCGCGCGTAGCCGCCTTGGCCCTCAGCGGTGACGCCGGTGTCGACGAACTTCGCGCCAAGCGACTTCACCTGCTCCTTGGTCGCACTGCGCACGTCGTAGGCTTCGACCACCGCGCCCAAGCGACGCGCCGTGGCGATCGCCTGCAAACCGGCGACACCCGCGCCGATCACGAGCACGCTCGAGGGGCGGATGGTGCCGGCGGCGGTGGTGAGCATCGGCATGAATTTATCGAGCGTGTTGGCGGCGATGAGCACGGCTTTGTAACCGGCGATCGCCGCTTGCGAGGAGAGCGCGTCCATCGACTGCGCGCGCGAGATGCGCGGAATGAATTCGACGGCGAAACTCGTGATGCGTCGCTCGCGCATCGCTTTCACTTCGGCATGTTTTTCATGGGCTTGCATGTAGCCCGCGACCACTGCGCCGGGCTTGAGCTGCGCGATCTGCTCGAGCGAGGGCGGCCGCACGGTCAGGAGCACGTCCGCTTGTGCGAGCACGGTCGCGGCATCGGCCCACTCGACCTTCTTATAGAGCGCGTCGCCAAACTGCGCGGCCTCGCCCGCACCGCGCTCGATGAGCACTCGCGCACCGGCGTCGGCGAATTTCGCCGCGACCTCCGGCACCAGTGCGACACGCGTTTCATGGGCTGCGATTTCGCGCAGGGTGCCGATCGTGATGGGCATGTGGGAAAACTCCGCGGGGACCGGGTCAGAAAGCGTTGAATGTTGTCACAAAGCGGCGGTATCTTACAGGACCGATGACGCCGCAGAGCGAACCGAGAAAACAAGGCTTCGATGACGATTTCGCGATCGTCGCGCATCCCGCCGGCGGCGTGTCCTTGCACCACCACGTGCTACGCACCGACGTGGCGGGAATGCCGCTGGAGTGGATCGACTACCGGGAAGCGGCGCGTCTCTACCACCAAGATCAGATCGCCTACACCTGCGGCACGCCGATTTTCCGACTTTACGGCGGCATCAATGCACGCACCGGGTTGCGCACCATGCTCGAGGTCAATTCGATCGTCGCGACGGTCGGCCAGGCCGGCAACCCCGGTCATCTTCGGCACGATTACGTGCCGCCCCTCAACAACCAGACCCTGTTCCGTCGCGACGCCTATCTTTGTCTGTATTGCGGCCAGCGATTCCCGACCCGCGACCTGTCACGCGATCACGTGCGACCGTTCAGCCAAGGCGGACGCGATGGTTGGAACAACGTCGTCACGGCTTGCCGACGTTGCAACAATTTCAAGGCCTGGCGCACGCCCGAGCAGGCGCGCATGCAACTGCTCGCCGTGCCGTTCACGCCGACCTATGCCGAGTACATTTTTTTGAAGGGCCGCCGCGTGCTCTTCGATCAGATGGAATATCTGCTCGCGCACTTCCCGCGCTCGAGCCCGTTACACGGGCGCGTACGCGAATTGATGGCCTAGTCGCTGCGTCAGTTCGCCGCCACCCAGCGCATCGCGCGCACTTCGGTTCCCTGCTGCCACGCCACTTGCACACTGCCGTCCGCACGACCGGCGATCGCCGGCAGTTGTGTCGCGCCGGCGGGCGCCGGCAGTTCGCGCACGGCGCCGAACGTCGCCCCGAAATCTTTGGAGACGCGCGTGAACACGCGCCGTACGCCATCCGAATTCTTTGCATGCCAAAAAACGTGTAAGGTGTCGCCGGCGATCGCTAGGGTCGGTGCATCGGAGGTGACCGCACCCGGATGCGCGAGCATCGGTTTCGACCAGCTCGCGCCGCCATCGTTCGAATGGACGATGTACGCGCCGCCGGGATTTTCTGCGCCGGTGTAGTAGGCGGCGACCACTCGTTTGCCGCTCGCGACGATGCTGGTCGGCTTCAACGGACAGCCTTCGATTTCCCAGCGCGTGCCAACGACTCGGCGTCGCGCGGCGAAGGTACGGCCGCCGTCGCTAGACACCGTCACCGTACTGTCGCGATATTTTTGATCGACTTGTCGTGAACCGACGTACAGCTTGCCGGTCGCGTCGACGAACGCCGTCAATTGACAACACGGACAAACGTCCGCCGGCAGAATTTCTCGATCTTTTTCGAAACTTTTGCCATCGTCACGTGATACTGCCATGAACACTTTGCCCGAGTCGCTGGCCTTCGCCATGTCGCGCGTGTCGATCCAAAGCGCATAGACGGCGCCTTTGCCGTCGACCGCGAGCGTGCCGAACACGTGCGCGTGGGTGAGTCCGCCGTGCACGAAGTCGCTCGCATCGGTGGTGGCCATCGCGTTCAAGCGTTGCGGCGCAGCAAAAGTTTTTCCGCCGTCGGTCGAACGCGTGTAGAGCGCGACCGCCTCGGGCTTGCCGTTGGTCGGGTTCACGTCGTTACCCGGATAGAAGACGTGCACCGTGCCGTTTTGACCGACGACCACGCGCGGCTTGCTCACCGAGAAGCCCCAAACGTCCCCGTCTTTCGCGTTCAAGCGCAATGGTGTGCCGAAATTCCGTCCGCCGTCGTTCGAGCGGGCGTAGAAAAGATTGGTCGCGGCCATGTGCGAGTGGCCGTGTTCGGCGTGCTCCTGCGGCGCTGTGTTCTCGTCGATCCAGACGAGGTGCACACTGCCGTCGGGACCCACGGCGATTTCCGGCGCTTGCGCCTTGTGGCCGGTTTCGTTGACGCGCACGGCGTCTACGACTGCGTCTTGTGCGATCGCGGTAGTGGCGTAGGCGAACGAGAGGGCCGCGGCCGCTAGGCCGGCGCAGAGCGTACGGATCGACATGACGGTTTCCCCCGCAGAAAACGTTGCCGCCGAGTATACCCCCCGACAGTCGTTACAATCGCACCGTGGTCTATCTCATCGACGCTTCGGTCTACGTTTTTCGCGCTTATCACTCGCTGCCGCCGGACATGACCGACCGCGACGGCCATCCCGTGCACGCCGTGTTCGGTTTCGCCCGCTTTCTTTGCGATCTAATCGAGCGCGCCAAGCCGCGGTTGATCGCCGTCGCCTTCGACGAAAGCCTCGAAACTTCGTTCCGGAATCGCATCGACCCGAGCTACAAAGCCAATCGCGAACCGGCGCCCGAGGAACTGAAACGACAATTCGGACGCTGCCGCGAATTTTGCGACCTGCTCGGCGTACCGCAGTTTGCGAGCGGCGAATACGAGGCGGACGACATCATCGGCACTTTGCACTCGCAACTGCGCGCGCAGGGCGTGCCGGCGACGTTGGTGACGCGCGACAAAGATTTGGCACAGTTGATCCGCGAAGGCGACGTCTACTGGAACTACACCGAAAATCTGCAATTACGCCATCACGAAATCGGCGCGCACTTCGGCGTGCAACCCGAGCGCTACGCCGACTATCTCGCGCTCACCGGCGATGCGGTAGACAACGTGCGCGGTGTGCCCGGGGTGGGCCCGAAGACGGCCGCGGCGCTGCTGACCGAGTTCGCCTCGCTCGAAGAACTCTATGACAACCTGGACGCCGTCGCGCTGCTGCCGATCCGCGGCGCGGCGAAATTGCCCGCGCGACTGCGCGAGCATCGCGAAGCCGCGTTTCACGCGCGGCGCCTCACGGGCATCGTGTGCGACATGCCGCTCGCGGCCGACCGCGACAGCTTGCGACCGCGCACGCCCGATCGCCCGGCGCTGGAGGAATTTTTCGACCGTCACAACTTCGGGCCGACGCTGCGCCGTCAAAGCGATCGACTCGTGGCGCAAGGATGAGCACCGCCGCAGCCCGATTTCTTTGGCCGCGCTGGTGGCCGACGTGGCTGGCGCTGTGGTTGCTACGCACGATCGCACGCTGGCCGTACGACCGCCAACTGGCTTTCGGCGCGGCGCTCGGCGATCTCGCGCGCCGGTTGCCGTTACCGCAGAAACGCGTGGTACGTCGTAACCTCTCGCTTTGTCTGCCGGAAAAATCGGCAGCCGAACGCGCCGAACTTTTGCAACGGCATTTTCGGGAAGCGGGCATCACGCTCGCCGAGACCGCAGTAGTGTGGTTCGCCTCCGACGCGCGCATTCGCGAGCTCGTACAGTTCGAAGGTCTCGACGAGCTCGATCGCGTCACGGCGGCGGGGCGCGGTGCGATTTTGCTCGCGGCGCATTTCACCACGCTCGAGATCGGCGCACGCTGCGCGACGGCGACGCGCCGCGTGCACGCCGTCTACAAACCGTCGAAGAACGCACTGGTCACGGAATTCTTTCGCAAATATCGCGGGGCGCATGCGGCCGGAATGATCGCGAGCGACGACATACGCAAGATGGTGCGCGTGCTGCGTGCGGGCGGTGTCGTTTGGTATGCACCCGATCAGGCGTTTCGTGGCAAGGGCGCATTGATGGTGCCGTTCTTCGGCATTGAGGCCGCATCCAACCCCGCAACTTCACGGCTCGCGGCGCTCACCGGTGCCGCGGTGTTGCCGTATTTCGTCGAACGCTTGCCGGGTACCGCGGGCTATCGTGTGCGCATCGCAGCGCCACTCGAAAATTTTCCGAGCGACGATCCGCAGGCCGACACGCGCCGCATTCACGCCCTCATCGAAGCGGAAGTGCGGCGTAATCCGGCGCAATATCTTTGGCTACACAAAAGATTCAAAAGTTTGGGCGACGACCAACCGGAGCATTACGCATGAGCACGCCTCAAGACCCCGCGATCGAACGATTTTTGGTGCGCGTCCGCGCCGCACAGCCGACTCTCGATCTTACGCACGTCAAAGTGCGTACTTTCGGCGGCAGCAAGGCGATGGCCGACGTGATCGTGCCGCTGATCGAGCAGGGCGAAAAAACCGGCACCTTCGCGCTGGCTTGGGAGTTTCGCAACGATCCCGCGGCCGCGCCGAAACTGCACGACCTCTACGTCGTCACCGACTTCGAGGGCGTGCCCGTACTTCTCTACCGCATCACCGGTATCGAGCTCGTGGCCTTCGAGGACATCGGCCCGCAGCACGTCGCCGTCGAGGGTCCGAACGCGCGCGACGTCAAGGTTTGGCGCGACATCCACTGGCCCTACTGGGGCGGCATGCTACGCGCCCATGGCGAAGAGCCGTCGCCGCGCATGCCGGTGATATTCCAGGCCTTCGAGGTCCTGTTCCGACGCTGATGTTGTAATAAAGCGACAACATCATGTCGGCATTACGATGCTGCCGCACGTGGCTTACAATTCGGCAACGGCGATAATCGCCCGATCCGTCGTCGCGAACGCGATGGTGGGTCGAGACCACAACGGGGAGATCAAGATGTCGAAACTGCATAAATCGTTGGCCATGTTGCTCGCGAGCGGCGCGACGGCCCTTACGGGACCGGTGGCATTCGCCCAAGGCGGCGCGTCGGCGGGCCCGACGTTGGAAGAAATCGTAGTGACGGCGCGTAAGCGCGAGGAGTCGCTGCAGGACATCCCGATCGCCGTGACGGCGATCTCCGCGGCCGAAATCGCCAATCGCCAGGTCAACTCACTCGACGATCTTGCGAAATTCGCGCCGGGTCTCGTGTTCTCCAAGTCGTTCGGTCGTTCGAACGAACGTCCCGTGATGCGTGGTTTGGCGAGCGTGCTCGCCGGCACCAACGCCACCGTAGAAACCGGCGTCGCATATTTCGTCGACGGCGTGTACTACCCCGGCGACATCCAAACTTTGGATATGGCGGAAGTGTCGCGGGTCGAAGTCATTCGTGGTCCGCAGAGCGCGCTCTACGGCCGTAACACCTACTCCGGTGCGATCAACTTCATAATGAAGAAGCCCGGCGACGTCACCTCGGGTGGCGCGAACATGGCCGTCGATGCCGACGAGCGTCTCGTCAGCGGCCGCTTGTCCGGCCGGTTGACCAACTCGCTCGCGGGCAGCCTCGCGGTGCGTTACAACAAATTCGACGGTCAATGGAAAAACCAGTTGACCGGAAAGACCATCGGCGACGAATCGAGCGTCGATTTCAGCGCGACTTTGAATTTCACGCCGACCGACAACACCGAATTCAACCTTCGCATGTCGCACAACCGTGACCGTGACGGCACGCGGCCGTTGTTCTTCCAAGGTGCCGGTGAAAACAATTGCGCGCCGGGTACGCGTTCGTTCGCCTCGTATTCGACGGCCAGCATCGCCAACCCCAATCAATACTACTGCGGCGAAATCAAGGCGCGACCGATATATTTGAACGACGCGCCGGTGACGCAGCCGATCGTGCAGTTAGCCGGCATTCCGGCCACGTTTGTTGGCGGTGTGACCGCGACGGGCGGTGTGTACGACACGCGTCAAGGTGTCGCGTTCTCGGGCGTCAACCGCGATCTCGATCTCGCGCTTGCGTCGTTCCGCTGGGACGTCATGGGTTCGGGTTATGCGGTCGCGATCAACGGCGGCACACGCCGCGACGATCGCAAGACCGGCTCGGACAGCGATCACTCGTCCGTGAACATCATCGGCCCGAACGTGAACGGCATTCAGGACATGGCGACCGGCGCCTCTTCGGGCGTCGATAAGTATCGCGACTGGTCGGTGGAAACGAAACTCGAATCGCCGCGTGAAAACCGCGTGCGTTGGATGGTCGGTGCGTACCACTTCGAGTGGGAACAAAAAGCCTATCGCATCGACTTCGCGAGTCTCGAAGGCCAAGATCGTCCCGAGAACATTTACGACATCGTCAACAACGCGATCTTCGGTGACCTCGAAGCCGACTTCACCGATCGCCTCTCCGGTACACTCGAACTGCGCAAAGCGAAAGAACGCAAAGGCCAGATCAACTATCTGTCGGTGAAGAACCTGCAGGCTGGCCCGACGGCCGTGACGTACGACTCGCGTCTGCGCGGTAACGATCGTTGGACGTCGACCACGCCGCGTGTCACCTTGAACTTCAAGGCGTCCAAGGACCTCACGCTCTACGCGAACTACGCCAAGGGTTACAAGCCGGGTGGTTTCAACGGCGCGACGGCGATTTCGAACGGCCGCCCGCAAGACGAGTCGTTCCTCGAAGAAGAGTCGGTCAACTACGAAATCGGTGCCAAGTCGATCCTGATGGATCGTCGTTTGACCTTGAACGTGGCGCTCTTCAAAACGGACGTCACCAACATGCAGTTGACGACGCCGATCCAAAACTCCACGACCGGCGCGGTGACCTCGCTCTCGACCAACCAAGGCGACGGTGAAGTGAAGGGTGTCGAAGTCGAAGCGCGTTTCGCGGCGACCGACAACTTGACGATCGCGATCAACTACGCGCTCGCCGATACGAAGTTCACCAAGGGCTGCGACGACTTCCAGTTCCAGCTCACGAGCGGTGGCGGCATCTTCAATCCGGCCGACCCGACCAACGCCGCGCGTAATTTGAACGGTCAAGGTTCGTGCTCGATCGTCGGTAAGGCGTTCCCGCTCGCGGCGAAGAATAGCGGCTCGATCGCGGCCGACTACAGCCGTCCGATCGCGTCGAACGGCTACCGTCTGTACGTGAACACCGACTTGTCTTACACCGACAAGAAGTTCGTGCAAGTGCACAACCTCGCGTGGAGTGGCGCTGCGACCCTGCTCGGTGCACGCTTCGGCGTCGAGACTGATCAATGGCGCGTCGGTTTCTACGGCCGAAATCTTTTGAACGAAGATTCGTCGCCGGGCGTCACCCGTTGGCTGCACACGTACATGCTCGGCATCCCGGGTGTCACCTTGAAGCCGGGCTTGCCGTCGACCGCCATCGCCTCGTACTCGCTGCCGCGCGGCTTCTTCGGCGTCGCGCGTCGCGAACGCCAAATCGGTCTCGAGGCGAGCTACAAGTTCTAAGTTTCATCGCGCGCAATTTCGAAGGCCCGGCGGGAAACCGTCGGGCCTTTTTCTTTGGCGCAGCTCAGCGTCCGAAGGCGGCGAGCGCGGTGTCCGGAAAGTCGCTGAACACGGCATCGACGCCGAGTGCGGCGAAGGCGGCATATTCGGCGCGCGGATCGCCGGCGTAGTCGGCAGCGAGATGCTGCGCCTCGTTACGGAAAGTCCAAGGATGCACCGCCAAGCCTGCAGCGTGCGCGAGCGCCACGAAACGCGTCGGCGGCAGGACGCGCCGGGTGCGTTCGGTCGCATCGCTCGCGTCGGTTTCGCGCGACCCGATCAAGTGTCGCTTCCACGGTCCGACCGCATCAGCATAGTTGGCGATGATCGCGAAACTTCGCGGATCGTCGAAGTCGGTGGGCAGTTCGGTGTCGGCCGTCGGTCCTTGCGGATAGCGCGTGCAAACACCGGTGCCGCGCCAACGACGCACGGCTTTGACCCGTCCGTCCGGCGTGAGTCCGTCACCGTCCAAAAGTTGCACGAGTCGCGCATCGGTGCGGGCGCGCAGCCAGCGTAAATTTCCGGCCTCGAAAGATTGCAAGAACACCGGCGAGTCGCGCTCGGTCCAGCCGACCGCGTCCAGCGCAGCGAGTAGCGTGTCTTCCAGCGGTAAGCCGTGGTCGCAATGCCAGGTCGGATGCTTGGTTTCCGGGTAGATGCCGATGCTGCGACCGAGGCGTGCGGACTCGCCACGCGCGAGGCCGATGATTTCGTCGAGCGTCGGAATTTCGAACCGACCGTCGAATTCTTTGGCGCGATCCGGTCGTGGTTGCACTGCGCGCAAAGTCTTCAGCTCGGCGAGCGTGAAGTCGATGCTGAACCAGCCGGTATAGGCGACGCCGTCGATCGTGCGCGTACATTTGCGTGCCGCGAATTGCGGCCGCTGCGCGACGTCGGTGGTGTCGGTGATCACCGGTTCGTGGCGCGCGACCAGCACACCGTCTTTGGTCGACACCAGATCGGGTTCGATGAAATCGGCACCGAGTTCGATCGCGAGCCGATAGGATTCGAGCGTGTGCTCGGGGCGATAGCCGGACGCACCGCGGTGGGCGATCACCAATGGCGTACGCGGAAACGGCGCTTTCATGCGTGCACCCTCACCCTAAAGCTTTTTGCAGCAATACGAAATGTAGATCCGGACGCTTCGGCTCACCGAAGCGTAGGTCGCCGTAGGGGAACGGCGCAGTTTCGCCGGTGCGTGTGTAGCCGCGGCGGAGATACCACGCGATCAACTCTTCGCGTTGTGCGATCACCGTCATGGTCACGGTTTTCGTGCGCCATTCGCGGGCGACGAAATCTTCGGCGCCGGCGAGCAGCGCTTTGCCGAGTCCGCGCGACTGCAGCCCCGGACGGACCGTCAGCATGCCGAGATAGGCGTCGGTGGCACGCCGCTCGAGTTGCACGCAGGCAGCGAATTCCTCGGGCGCATGGCTATCGCTCGTTGCGGGACACACCAGCATCGCTCGATCGCCACCGTGTGCGGCGGCGATGAATTCGCCGAGCGCGGCGTGATCGGTACGCTGGCCACCGAGTAAATCCGCTTCGGTGGTCCAGCCGATCCGACTCGAGTCGCCGCGATACGCAGCATTCACCAGCTCGTGCAGCGCTGCGACGTCGGCGGGTTTGGCGATGCGCAACGCGATGCGATGGCTGACGTCGGGCTCCGACATGTATTCATTGTACGACGACTGTCGTGGTGTAACGTGGCGTCCGCCGGCCGCTTGTGGCAGGGTCGCGCTATCGGAGGTTCTATGCCCGTCAATCGTCGTCGGTTTTTGATCGCTGCGGGTGCGCTGGCTGCGACGCCCGCGGTCGTG
>RGUL01000027.1 GCA_010027845.1 Gammaproteobacteria bacterium | reverse complement strand
CGCTGCCACACCATCATGAATTGCACCGAGGCTTGCCCCAAAGACTTGAACCCGGCCAAGGCGATCGCCGACATCAAAAAAATGATGGCCGAGCGCCAGCACTGAGTCCGGGCGGGTGGTCGAACTCGCGCCCGCCGCACTCGGTCGCCTGCGCTGGCGCTGTCGGCGCGGCATGAAAGAACTCGACGTGTTGTTGAGTCGCTGGGTCGATCGACACGCGGCGACCGCCGCACCGGCTGAATCCGCCGCGTTCGACCGTTTACTCGAGTTGCAGGACCCGGAGCTCGCGCGGTATCTCCTCGCGGGTGATCTCGCCACCGACCCCGACATCGCCGCACTCGTCGCCCGGCTGCGCGACTCGCGACCTTGAGCATCCGCTGGTCCTCGAGTTGCCGTCGGCCGTGCGGCAGCAGGGCGCGGGCCTAGCCCCGCGACTGCGGGCGGCGCTACGCCGGGTGTTCGGGCTTTCGAGCGCAGCCGGTCTCAGCTGCGATGCCACGGGCGGTTGGTGGCTGCATCTACCGCGACCAGTACCGGCGCATTGGCAGGCACGCTACGAGATTCCCGGCGTCGGTTGGTGGCTCGCGTTGCGCGCGGCCGATCGAGTGCACTGGCTGTGGGTGAGCCGGCGGCGGCTACCGCGCCCGCTGGCGGCCGCGCTCGGGGTCGCGCTGCGTAGCGATCGACGCGGGGTCTTCGGCAGCACGGACGGTTTGCCGCGGGGTGGCTAAACTCGGGTCGAGGGAACTTTTCGGGTCTGACGACCCTCTCAAGGTCACCGTCGGAGACTTTCGGGGCAGGGTGCCGCAAGGCGTACGCAGATGAGCATCGAGGAAACGGATCTCAGTCTGGTGCAACGCGCGCAGCGCGGTGACACGGGCGCGTTCAACGCGCTCGTCGTCAAGTATCAGCACAAAGTCCTGAAACTCGTGCTGCGCTACGTGCGCAATCCCGCCGAGGCCGAGGATGTGGCCCAAGAGGCCTTCATCAAAGCCTATCGTGCCCTGGCTCGGTTTCGCGGCGACAGCGCCTTCTACACTTGGCTGTATCGCATCGCGATCAACACCGCCAAGAATGCGCTCGCGGCCCGTGCGCGCAGTCCGCTCGAGTTCGAGTTGGATCGCGGCGACGGCGAGGAACCACGCGACTTGCAGGCACGCATGAAAGACACCGCCACCCCCGAAGCCCTCGCGCTCACCGAAGAAATTCGCACGACGGTGAATGCCGCGATGGAAAAACTGCCCGAAGATTTGCGCACCGCCATCATGCTGCGCGAACTCGAAGGCTTGTCGTACGAAGAAATCGCCGAGTCGATGGCTTGTCCCGTCGGTACGGTGCGCTCGCGCATTTTCCGCGCGCGCGAAGCGATCGACGCGCGGTTGCGCGAAGTGTTCGAGGGTGGCCTCGGACGCGGTGAAGCATTGGGATGAGGTTGGATGCATGAACGACGATGAACTCGAGAGTCAGCTGTCGGCGATGTTCGACGGTGAGTTGTCGGCTGCGGAATGCGAGTTGCTCGCGCGGCGCTTGTCGCGCGACGAGCACTTGCGTCACCGCTGGTCGTCCTACGCCCTGATCGGCGCGGTGCTGCGCAACGAGCCGTTGCCGGTGCGCCAAGCGCTAAGCGGACGCCCGGTCGCCGATCTCGCGGCGCGCGTGACGGCGGCGCTGGAGGCGGGCGCGGTCGGTGGCGACGTGGTCGATGTGACAGAGAGCGCCTCGTCGGACGGCGTCGCGGTACGCCCCGCGGCGGCGCGGCGCGCGCTGCGCTGGCGACGCTGGGCGTGGCCCGCGGGCGGCGTCGCGGCCGCTGCGGCGGTCGCCTTCGTAGCGATTTCTTTGGTTCGTGTGTCACAACCCGACGATGGTTTCATCGCCGATCGCCTCGCGACGTCTGGCGTTGCGGCCGCCGTCGAGGACGAAGTCGTGATCGCCGGCGGCAGCGCGCCGCGCATGCTCGCATCCGCGGTGCCGCGCGCCAACGGGTCGTCGACGAACGCGTCATCGGGTGTCGCGCTCGATGCCGCACGACCGGGTGGCTCGGGTGAACCGGAAAGTTACGTCGTGCCGGTGACGCAGAGTCGACCGGGCAGTGCGCCGACGGCGCAACTCGTCAATTATTTCGTCGCGCACGGTGAAGTCGCCGCGCCGCTCGCTCGGCGCAGCGCGTTGGCCGCACTGGTCGCGGGCGAGTCGACGCCGGTCGTCACCGTCAGCGCCGATGAGGAGCAGCTTCGTCGATGAGTGCGGTGTCGATCTTCGACCGCTCGCTGCAGCGCTTCGTCGCGTGTGTGATGTTCGCGTGTCTGCCGGTTTTGGCATGTGCCGATGAGGCGCGCGAGTTGCTGCGGCGCATGAACGTCGCGCTCGCCGAGCGTAATTACGACGGCACCTTCACGCACGTGCGCGGCAACGTCGCCGAAAATCTACGGATCGTCCACCGCTACAAAAACGGCCGCACCAGCGAGCGCCTGGTGTCGCTCGACGGCTCGGGACGCGACTTCATCCGCCACGGTAACGAACTCGTCTGCTATCTGCCCGATCAGCAGACCGTGTTGTTCGAGCGGCGCGCGCAGGCGCGTGGTTTGCTCGAGTCGGTGCCGGCACCGGACGAAACCACCGAAGCCTTCTATCAAACCCCGGCAGTCGAGTCGGTGCGTTTGCTCGGGCGTCGCGCGCACTTGGTTTCTTTGATGCCGCGCGACGGTTATCGCTACGGCTATCGCGTTTGGATCGACGATCGCACCTACATGCCGCTCAAAACCGAATTGTGCGACGACCGCGGTCGGGTGCTCGAGCGTATGACGTTCACGAGCCTGACGTTGCCGCGCGAAATTCCGGACGGCGCATTCGAGCCCAGCGTCGATGCGACGGGTTACAAACAAGCGCGTCACGAACCGCACGTCGAACACGACGGTTTGTCGGCGAACAACGCGCCGGCGGCCGCTTGGGTGGCGCGTCAGTTGCCGCCCGGCTTCAAACTCACACAGCGCGGCAGTCAAGCGTTTCCCGGTAGCGGCGGACCGGTATCGCATCTCGTGTTCTCCGATGGCATCGCATCGGTGTCGGTGTTCATCGGCGGTCGCGGCGCCCAAGCCGCGCTGCCGCCGACGACCGAAGCGCAAGTCGGCGCGGCGAGTGCGTTCGCCAAAGATGTCGAGGGGCATCCGGTGACGGTGGTCGGCGAAGTGCCGGCGCGTACGGTTCGGTTCATCGGCTCCGGCGTGGGTCCTGCGGCAGGCGGGCCTAGTGGCGGGCACTGACGCAGCACCCGGCAAACTCACGCTGCTCACGCGTGAGGGTTGCGGTCTGTGTGAAGAGTTCGCTGCCGAACTCGAAACGCTGCGCTTGCGGCTCGCGCTACCGCCGCTCGATGCGCTCGACGTCGACTCCGAACCCGAGTTACTCCGTCGCTACGGCCATCGCATCCCGGTGCTGCTCTGGGACGGCATCCCGATCGCCGTAACTCACTTAGACCCCGGCGAAATCGAGCGCCTGTTCCGCCCGCGTCAGTCGGTATAATCGCGCCCTTTGCCGGGTCGGCCCTCAGGCCGACAGGGACCACCTGACCGATGCAGCACATTCGTAATTTCTCCATCATCGCGCACGTCGATCACGGCAAATCCACGCTCGCCGATCGTTTGATCCAATTGTGCGGCGGCCTCGATGCCCGCGAGATGCAGAACCAAGTGCTCGACTCGATGGCGCTCGAGCGCGAACGCGGCATCACCATCAAAGCGCAGAGCGTGACGCTCTACTACACGGCCAAAGACGGTCGACGCTACCAACTGAACCTCATCGACACGCCGGGCCACGTCGACTTTTCGTATGAAGTTTCGCGCTCGCTCGCGGCTTGCGACGGTGCGCTGTTGGTGGTCGATGCCTCGCAGGGTGTCGAAGCGCAATCGGTCGCAAACTGCTACACCGCGATCGAGCAGGGGCTAGAGGTGCTGCCGGTCATCAATAAAATCGATCTGCCGTCGGCCGATGCGCCGAAGGTGATCCGCGAGATCGAAGAAATCATCGGCATCGACGCGCAAGACGCCGTGCGCGTGTCGGCCAAGACCGGCGAGAACGTGCCCGAATTGCTCGAGGCGATCGTGCAGCACATCCCGGCGCCGAAGGGCGACGTCGATGCACCCTTGCAGGCACTCATTATCGACTCGTGGTTCGACAATTACGTCGGCGTGGTGTCGTTGGTGCGGGTCGTCAACGGTACGCTCAAAATCGGCGACAAGATCCGCGTCATGTCCACCGGTCGCAATTGGCAGATCGACAAGCTCGGCCGCTTTACGCCCAAGTCGCTCGCGGCGCCGCAGTTGTCGGCCGGCGAGGTGGGATTCGTGATCGCCGGCATCAAAGAAATCGACGGTGCGCCGGTCGGCGACACCATCACGCTCGAGAACAAGCCTTGTAGTGAGCCGTTGCCCGGCTTCAAGCAGGTGCAGCCGCGCGTGTTCGCGGGTGTTTTTCCGGTGAGTTCGGACGACTACGAATCGTTTCGCGATGCGCTCGCGAAATTGCGCTTGAACGATTCGGCGCTGCATTACGAGCCGGAGGTGTCCGGCGCGCTCGGCTTCGGGTTCCGCATCGGTTTCTTGGGTCTCTTGCACATGGACATCGTGCAAGAGCGGCTCGAGCGCGAATACAACCTCGATTTGATCACCAGCGCGCCCGTCGACAATCCGGCCAAGTTGCCGGCACCGAACAAGGTCGCGGAGATCCGCGAGCCCATCATCATCGCCAATATTTTGGTGCCGCCGGATTACGTCGGCGCGGTGCTGCAACTGTGCACTGAAAAACGTGGCTCGCAGAAGAAAATGCAATACCTCGCCAACCAGGTGTCGCTGCAGTACGAACTGCCGCTCGCCGAAGTGGTGCTCGATTTTTTCGATCGACTGAAATCGGCGAGCCGCGGCTATGCGTCCTTCGACTACGAATTCAGTCACTTCCAGACCGCGCCACTCGCGAAGCTCGATATTTTGATCAACGGTGACAAGGTCGATGCGCTGTCGATCATCGTGCACCGTGACAACGCCTATCAGCGCGGTCGCGAGTTGGTCGACAAGATGCAGGAATTGATCCCGCGGCAGATGTTCGAGGTGGCGGTGCAGGCGGCGATCGGCACGCACGTGATCGCACGTGCCACGGTCAAGGCGCTGCGCAAGAACGTGCTCGCGAAGTGCTACGGCGGCGACATCAGCCGCAAGCGTAAACTGCTCGAGAAACAGAAAGAGGGCAAGAAACGCATGAAGCAGGTGGGCTCGGTCGAGATTCCGCAGGAGGCGTTTTTGGCGGTGCTCAAGGTGGGCAAGAAGTGAACGCGCTGCTCGAATGGTTGACGGCGGTGCTCGCCTGGGTTGCCTGGCCGGTCGCGATCTTGTGTGTGATCGACGATTGGTTCCTGCGCACCGGGCGACAGTTGCGGGTCGCCGAAGGCGCGGCGATTCCGGACCCGCCGTTGATGAAGGTCGCGTATGCGATTTTGCCGGTGTTGGTGCTCGCGGGACTTTATCGCCTGATGGGATCGCAGCGCACCGACTTCAGTTTGGTGTTGCTCGTGATCACCTTCGTTTCGGGCATCGTGTGGGCGATCGATCGCGCGTTTTTGCAGGCGCGCCGTGCGGCGGCCGCGCGCGCGGCGGGGCGTGAACTCTCGCGACTCGAAATTCCGGGCACGGTCGATTACGCGCGCAGTTTCTTTCCGATCATGGCGACTTTGTTGGTGTTGCGCTCGTTCGTCTACGAACCCTATCGCATTCCTTCCGATTCGATGATGCCGACGCTACTCGACGGCGATTTCATTTTAGTGAACAAGTACGCCTACGGCCTGCGCTGGCCGGTGAGCCACGCGAAGTTTTTGACGATCGGTGCGCCGGAGCGCGGCGACGTGACGGTATTTCGTTGGCCGGTCGATCCATCGGTCAACTACGTCAAGCGCGTGGTCGGCCTGCCGGGTGATCTTGTCGAGGTGAGGGCCGATCAACTCATCATCAACGGTCAGCCCGTGCCGCTCGTCGAGAAGGCGCGCTATAGCGACGGCTGCTATCTCAACATGCGCTTGGCGGACGAGTCGCTCGGCAAGATCAAACACGAGGTGCTGCATTGCGTGACGCCCGATATGTTGGCGATCCCGCCGCTTGCTTCGTGCAATCGCAATATCGGCCAGAGCTATCTTTGCAACGAATCTAGCGGGGCGCTCGCGGCCGATATGGGCGATCGGATCATGCAGGTGCCGAAGGGGCAATATTTGATGATCGGCGACAACCGCGACAACAGCTCCGACGGACGCATTTGGGGTTTCGTCGACGAGTCGTTGTTGGTCGGTAAAGCGACCCGCATCTGGTTCAACTGGGATCTGCAGCGCAGCGGTGGCCCGAACTGGGGTCGCATCGGTCAGGCGATCGAATGAGTTCGCATGCAAGCTGACTGGCCGCAGCGCTGGCTACGCGAGGCACTCGATATCGTGCCACGCGACTCGAGCTTGTATGCCGCGGCGCTCACGCATCGTAGTGCATCAGGACGTAACAACGAACGCCTCGAATTTTTGGGTGATGCCGTCCTCAATTTATTGATCGCTGAAACTTTGTACGCGCGCTTTCCGATCGCGCCCGAGGGCGACTTGAGTCGTTTGCGTGCGCGACTCGTCAGTGCCGAACCGCTCGCCGACATCGCGCTCGGGCTCGGGCTCGGCGATGCGTTGCAGCTCGGCTCGGGTGAGCTCAAGACCGGTGGCTTTCGCCGCGAGTCGATCCTGTCGGATGCGCTCGAGGCGGTGATCGGTGCCTGCTATCTGGATGCCGGGCTCGAAGCGACGCGCAGCTTGGTGGCGCGACTCTTCAGCGTAGCTCTCGAACGATTGCCGGACGTCGAGACACTCAAAGATCCGAAGACGCGCTTGCAAGAGCGCTTGCAGGCGCGCGGTTTTTCATTGCCGACGTACACGGTCGAAAAGATCGCCGGCGAGCCGCATGCGCAAACTTTTGCGGTGCGGTGCGAGGTGACCGCGCTAGGCCTCGAGTTCGACGGCGAGGGGTCGAGTCGGCGCCGTGCCGAACAGGACGCGGCGACGCGCGCGCTCGCGGCGCTCGATGTGGACGGTCGCGCATGAGTGCGCATCGTGCCGGTTTCGCCGCGCTCGTCGGTCGGCCGAACGTCGGCAAGTCGACGTTATTGAACGCGCTGGTCGGCGAGAAAGTGTCGATCGTGACGCCGCGACCGCAGACGACGCGGCACCGTATCGTCGGTCTCGTCAATCTGCCGGAGGCGCAGATCGCTTTCGTCGATACGCCGGGCTTGCACGAGGGTGGGCGTCGCGCACTCAATCGCGCGATGAATCGCACCGCCGCAGCCGCGCTGGTCGATGCGGACGTCGTGGTGTTCATGATCGAAGCGCTGCGCTTCAACGCCGAGGACGAGGCGGTGCTGCGCCGCATCCGGGAGTCCGGGCGGCCCGTGATCGCCGTGGTCAACAAAGTCGACCTCGCCAAGCCGCGGGATCGTTTGTTGCCGTTCATCGCGGAACTCGCCGCGCGTCATACTTTTCTGGCGATCGTGCCGGTGTCGGCGCGACGCGAAGATAATCTCGAAGCGCTACGGCGCGCGATCGTCGAGGCGCTGCCGGAGTCGCCACCGCTGTACCACGCCGACGATCGCACCGATCGCGATCTAAAATTTCGCATCGCGGAAATCGTCCGTGAAAAACTTTTTTTGGAGCTGAACCAAGAAGTGCCGTACGGCGTCGCGGTCGAAGTCGAAGCGATGCGCGAGGAAGAGGGTCAGCAGGTCGTCTCGGCGGTGATCTGGGTCGATCGTGAGGGTCAAAAGCCGATCGTGATCGGCGCGCAGGGTTCGCGCTTGAAGCGCGTCGGCACGTCGGCGCGACGCGAGATCGTCGCCTTGCTCGGCGGTCGCTGCCATCTCGATCTTTGGGTCAAGGTGCGCGAGAACTGGGCCGACAACGCGCAGGCGTTGCGCACGCTCGGACTAGAAGGATGAATCGCGGTCGGCGGGTCGAACTCTCGCCGGCCTTCGTCTTGCACCACCGACCGTGGCGCGACACGAGCCGGATGCTCGAAGTATTCAGTCGCGATCACGGGCGGCTCACGCTGTTCGCGCGCGGCGCGCGAGGCCCGAAGTCGCGGCTGGCGAGCGTGTTGCGACCGTTCGAACCTTTGCTGATTTCTTGGAGTGGTCGCGGCGATGCCGCGCAACTCACCCAGGCCGAACTCGACGTCGAAGCGCGTGGCGCGGGCGCGGCGCTGCCGGCGACGGCTTTGATGCCGGCCTGGTACCTCAACGAATTGCTACTCAAACTCACGCTGCGCAACGATCCACAGCCGGCCGTCTACGCGCTCTATGCTGCGACGCTCGCCGGCTTGCGCGATGCCGTAGCACTCGAGACGACACTGCGGCGCTTCGAAATTCGTTTTCTGGAGCTACTCGGCTACGGTGTTGACTTCGCGAGCGATGCACGCGCCGGTGAGCCGTTACGCGCGGATGCGTATTATCATTTTCATCCCGGACTCGGCTTCGTACGGATCAACGGCGGCGAGGGCGGCGATGCGCATCCCGGTGCGCTGTTGCTCGAAATCGCTGCCGATCGTCTCGATGCGCCGGCGGTGCGCGACGAGGCGCGGCGCGTGTTGCGCGCAGCGCTTGCGGCGTCGCTCGAAGGTCGGGAACTGCGCACGCGTGCCGTGGCCCGCGCGCTCGGTCGAGGTGGTACGAGTCGTTCGAACGGAGATCGTCAAACGTGAGTCCAGCTTCCATCGCCCTTGGCGTGAACATCGATCACGTCGCCACGTTGCGTCAGGCGCGACGCGCCCGCTATCCCGATCCGGTGCACGCGGCGCTCGCGGCCGAGCAGGCGGGTGCCGACAACATCACGCTGCATCTGCGTGAAGACCGTCGGCACATCCAAGATGCCGACGTCGAAGCCTTGCACGGCTTGTTGCAGACGCGCATGAATCTCGAACTCGCGGTCACCGACGAAATGATCGCGATCGCGCGCCGCATTCGTCCTGCCGATTGTTGTCTCGTGCCCGAGCGTCGCGCCGAGATCACCACCGAGGGTGGACTCGACATCGCCGGCCAAGTGGGTCGTCTCACCGAAACTTGTGCCTTACTCGCCGCGTCGGGCATTCGCGTCGCGCTGTTCGTCGATCCGGACCCGGCGCAAATCGATGCCTGCGCACGCGTGCGTGCACCGGTGGTCGAGTTGCACACGGGGCGTTACTGCGAAGCACAGGGTGCGACGGCCGCGCGCGAACTTGAGCGCTTGCGCGCGGCGGCGCGACTCGCGGCGAGTCTCGGTCTCGAAGTGCATGCCGGTCACGGCTTGCACTATCAAAACGTCACCCCGGTCGCGGCGATTCCCGAAATCGTCGAGCTCAACATCGGGCACGCGATCATCGCGCGCGCCGTGTTCGCCGGACTCGCCGATGCGGTGCGCGACATGAAGGCTTTGATGGTGGCGGCACGCGCATGACGACGTTGGTGTTCGACATCGAGACCGTGCCGGACGTCGAACTCGGTCGGCGTGCCTTCGGTCTCGAGGGGCTCGCCGACGAACAGGTCGCGAAGGCGATGTTCGCGCACGCGCGGCAACATAGCGGCAGCGAATTTTTGCCGCTCGAACAACAGCGCATCGTCGCGATTTCTTGCGTGCTACGCCGCGGGGACGGGCTGCACGTCTGGAGTATCGGCGACCCGACGGCGGACGAAGCGGAACTCGTGACGCGGTTCTTCGAAGGTATCGATCGCTACACACCGCAACTCGTTTCGTGGAACGGTGCCGGGTTCGACTTGCCGGTGCTGCACTATCGCGCGCTCAAACATGGTGTGGTCGCGCGCCGCTATTGGGAAACCGGTGACGAAGATCAATCGTTTCGTTGGAACAATTATTTGAGTCGATATCATGCGCGGCATCTCGATCTGATGGACGTGTTGTCGGGTTATCAGCCGCGCGCTCGGGCGAGTCTCGCGGACATGGCCGATCTGCTGGGTTTGCCGGGTAAGCTCGGTTTCTCCGGTGCGCAGGTTTGGCCGGCATATTGCGCCGGCGATCTACTCGGGATCCGCCGCTATTGCGAAACCGACGTGCTGAACACCTGGCTCGTGTTCCTGCATTTCGAGCACATGCGCGGTCGCATCGATGCCGCCGAACTCGCCGCCGAGCGCGCCCTCGTGCGCGAAACTTTGGCTGCTGCCGACGAACCGCATTTCGCCGAATTTTTGGCGGCGTGGCCCGAGCCCGGGCGGTGAGTCGCGGTCGTATCGACGCAGCGATGCCTGAAGAGGGCAGTATCGCGGCGCTGAATCATGATGGTGAGGGCGTGGTGCGCGGTGCCAAGACGGTATTCGTCCCCGGTGCCTTGCCCGGCGAGCGCGTGCATTATGCGCGCGTACGCAAACATCGGGCGTACGATGAAGCGAAGTTGTTGGAGATCCTCGAGCCGGCGCCCGAGCGCGTGGTGCCGCAGTGTGCGCACTTCGGGGTTTGCGGCGGTTGTGCGTTGCAACATCTCGCGCCCGAGGCCCAGCTCGCTGCGAAGCAGCGCGAACTCGCCGATAATTTATTGCGCATTGGTAAGGTTTCCCCGGCGCGTTGGTTGCCGCCGATCACCGGGCCGGTGTGGGGCTATCGGCGGCGCGCGCGGCTCGGCGTCAAATACGTTTTGAAGCGCGGCGAAGTGTTGGTCGGGTTTCGCGAACGCGGCAAACCCTACATCGCTGCGCTCGAGCGCTGCGAGATCCTCGCGCCGCCGGTCGATGCGCTGATCGCGCCACTCAAAGAAATGATCGGTTCACTCGCAGCACGCGATCGCATCGCGCAGATCGAAGTCGCGGTGGCCGATACGGCGACGGTGCTCGTGTTGCGCAATTTAGACCCTTTGGGTGCCACCGATCGCGAGGCCTTGGCGCGCTTCGAGGCAAAGCACGCCGTGCAAATCCATCTGCAACCCGGTGGGCACGACACGATTCACCCGCTCGGCGAGACGGCAACGCCGCTGCGTTACGCGTTGCCCGCGCACGATTTGCAGTTCGAATTTCGCGCCACGGATTTCGTGCAGGTGAATGCGCTGACCAATTCGCGACTCGTCGACCTCGCGCTCGACTCGTTGCAGTTGGGTGCCGAAGATCGCGTGCTGGATCTTTTTTGCGGGCTCGGAAATTTTTCTTTGCCGATCGCGCGTCGAGTGCGCGCCGTCGTCGGCATCGAGGGCGAGGCGGGACTGGTCGCGCGGGCGCGCGACAATGCGGCGCGTAACGGTATCGAGAACGCGCAATTCCACGTCGCCGATCTCACGCAAGCGGACGGTGGTGCGGCCGCGCTTGCCGGCGGTTTCAGCCGCGTACTGCTCGACCCGCCGCGCACCGGTGCGCTGGAAGTTCTGCCGCGCGTCGCGGCGCTCGCCGCTGCGCGACTCGTTTACGTCTCGTGTCATCCCGGAACGCTGGCGCGCGATCTCGGTGTACTCTGTCACCAGCTCGGCTATCGTTTGGAGGCTGCCGGTGTGATCGACATGTTTCCGCACACCAACCACGTCGAGTCGATCGCCGTACTGGAGCGCGACCGATGACCCTCGGACCTTTGATGGTCGATTTGGAAGGCTGCAGCTTGCAGCCGGACGAGCGCGAATTGTTGCGACATCCGTTGGTCGGCAGCGTGATTTTGTTCGCGCGCAATTACAGCGATCCGGCGCAACTGGCCGAACTCGTCGCCGACATTCATGCGGTGCGTAGTCCGGCGTTGATCGTCGGCGTCGATCACGAGGGTGGGCGCGTGCAGCGGTTTCGCGACGGCTTCGCACGTTTGCCGGCGGCGCGCCGCATCGGTCACGAATATGATGCGGACCCGCGCCAAGGTCTCGCGCTGGCGCGTGACATCGGCTGGTTGTTGGCCGCGGAACTGCGTGCGCACGGCATCGACCTATCGTTCGCACCCTGTGTCGATCTCGACTACGGCGTCAGCGAAGTGATCGGCGATCGCGCGTTTCATGCGCGATCGGCGGCGGTGGCGGAGCTCGCGGTCGCCACCCTGCACGGCATGCGCGATGCCGGAATGGTGGCGACGGCCAAACATTTTCCGGGTCACGGTGCGGTGGTCGCCGATTCGCATCACGCTTTGCCGGTCGATCGTCGCGAGTTCGTCGATATGGACGCCGACCTCGCGCCGTATCGAGTTTTGATCGCCAACGGACTCGCCGGCATCATGGTCGCACACGTGCTCTATCCGGCGGTCGACTCGGTGCCCGCCAGCGCCTCGGCGCGCTGGATCCGCGGCTATCTGCGCGACGAACTAAGATTTCAAGGCGTGGTGTTCGCCGACGATTTGTCGATGGCCGGTGCGGCGTCGGTCGGGGGCATCGTCGAGCGCGCCGAAAAAGCGCTCGCCGCCGGTTGCGACGTGTTGCCGGTCTGCAATCACCGCCCGAGCGTCGAGGCCTTGCTCGACGGCTTGAAGGTTGCTGCCGACCCGGTGGCGGCGCTGCGTCGCGTGCGCTTGCGCGGCAAGCCGATGGCCACCGTGCCGAGTGGGCTGCAGGCGTTGCGCGCGACGCCCGCCTATGCGGCGGCGGCAGCGGCGCTCGCGCGCTGCGCGGCACCGCCCGAATTACGTCTCGGCTGAGTCACTTTCCGCCGGGCGTGATGATCGCGATCACGCCTAGCGTCGGGTGGTCGTAATACTGCTTTTCGGCGAACTTCACGCGGCGGATTTCGTTGAGTTGCTGCGGGATCGCATTCGCATCGGCGGCGTAGCGCAAGTTCATGCCGAAGTGCAGCAGTGAGCCGCGCTCGAGCAAAAAATTACCGCTGAGCCCGGGCACGTCGATGCCCAGCGTGTCGAGCGCCAATCCCGAGCGCGAACCCCAGCTCGCGGCCGACTGAGTCCAGGCGGCACGCAGCAAAAGTTTGTAGCCACCGGCTTTGAGTTTGGCTTCGACGTCGTCGAGTCGCCATTTGGCGCGCGGCAACGGGCCGAGATAGCGTGCCGCGCGAGCCGGGCCGTTGGTGAAGGCTTCGGCGGCGCTGCGTTGCGGCGGTGCGCCGCGGCCCGCGCCATCCTCGCGCGAACCATTGTTGCCGCGAAAGACGATCACCTCGATGTCGTAGCGTCCGCCGTCGTCGGCGGCGAGTGCGGGCGCAGCGCCGAGTGCCGACAGGGCGAGCGCGACGGCGGCGAGCTGACGGCGTGTGACAATCATTTGCGCATGATACCCGCAGCCGACTTTTTCGGGTCGTCGCCCGATGCGAGTCGCGCCAATAGCGCGGCGACGAACTCGAAGCGTTCGGCTTCGTCGTCGAGTTCGTGCGACACACGCAGCTTCAACGGCCCCTCGAGCCGATAGTCGCGCGAGCGATCTTGGATGAGCCGAATCACGGCGGCGGGGTCCGCATGGTTCTCGCGCTCGAAGAGCACGTAACCGCCGTGAGCACCGAAGTCGAGTCGGCGGACGGCGAGCCGTCGCGCGATCAACCGCAGTCGTCCGGTCCGTAACAAATTTTGCGCCGGTTGCGGCAGCGGACCGAAGCGATCGACGAGTTCCGCAGTGAGTTCGTCGAGCGTTGCATCGTCGATGGCTGCGGCGATGCGTTTGTAGAGCGCAAGTCGCATGTGCACATCGGCGACGTAATCTTCGGGCAACAACGCCGGTACGCGCATCTCGACTTCGGTCTGTGCGACCAGCGGCGCATCGAGCGCAACGTCGCGACCTTCTTTGAGTGCCCGCACGGCGCGGTCGAGCATGTCGAGATACATCGTGAGACCGACTTCGGTCATCTCGCCGCTTTGCTCCTCACCGAGCAACTCGCCGGCGCCCCGAATTTCTAGATCGTGCGTCGCGAGCACGAACCCGGCGCCGAGATCTTCGAGCGATTCCAGCGCCTCGAGGCGCTTGCGTGCATCGCCGGCGAGCGCCTTGAGCGAGGGTACGAGCAACAGGGCATAGGCGCGATGATGGGAGCGACCCACGCGACCGCGCAGTTGGTGTAACTGCGCGAGCCCGAAGCGATCGGCGCGATCGATGACGATGGTGTTCGCCGTCGGCACGTCGATACCACTTTCGATGATTGTCGTGCAGACGAGAATGTCGAAACGGCGGTGATAAAAGTCGACCATCAATTGCTCGAGCTCGCGCTCGCGCATTTGACCGTGCCCGAAGCGGATCGAGGCTTCGGGTACGAGGCGTTGGAGGTCGTTGGTCACTTTTTCGATGTCGCGAACTTCGTTGTGGACGAAATAAATCTGCCCGCCGCGCCGCAACTCGCGCAGGATCGCCTCGCGCACCGTCGCATCGTTCCATTCGGTCACGGCGGTTTTGATGGCGAGTCGTTCGGCCGGCGGCGTTGCGATCAACGACAACTCGCGCAGCCCGCCGAGGGCCATGTTGAGGGTGCGCGGAATCGGCGTCGCGGTGAGGGTGAGCACGTGCACCTCGGCACGCAAGGCCTTCAGACGCTCTTTGTCGCGCACGCCGAAGCGGTGCTCTTCGTCGACGATGATCAAACCCAAATCTTTAAAGCGTGCGTTGGCGTGCAACAGCCGATGGGTCGCAATTACGATGTCGACCGTGCCGCGCTCAAGACCCTCGAGCACCGCGGTCGATTCTTTGCCGGAGCGGAAGCGCGACAACGACTCGACGCGCACCGGCCAATCGGCGAAACGATCGGCGAAATTCGCCGCATGCTGTTGGGCGAGGAGCGTGGTCGGCACTAGTACGGCGACTTGCTTGCCCGCTTGTACGGCGACGAAAGCGGCGCGCATCGCCACTTCGGTTTTACCGAAGCCCACGTCGCCGCAGACAATGCGATCCATGGGTTGTTCGGCAGCGAGATCCGCGATGACTTTGCCGATCGCCTCGGCTTGATCTGCGGTTTCCTCGAACGGGAAGGCGTTGGCGAACGATTGATATTCGAGTTCACGATGCGGCAGGGCGAGACCGCGCCGGGCGCGACGCTGCGCGTAAAGATCGAGTAACTCGGCGGCGACGTCGCGCACTTTTTCGGCGGCCTTGCGTCGTGCGCGTGCCCATTGATCGGTGCCGAGTTTGTGCAGCGGTGCGCTCTCCGGGGAGGCGCCGCTGTAGCGACTGATGAGATGCAGCGATTGCACCGGCACATAGAGCCGGTCACCGTCTTGATATTCGAGCACCAAAAATTCGCCGCTCTGCCCGCCGACGTCCATGGTTTGTAAGCCGACGTAACGACCGACGCCGTATTCCTCGTGCACCACGGGTGAGCCTGCCGCCAGCGTTTGCAGATCGCGCAGGATCGCGTTCGGATCGGCGATGATCTTGCGTCGTCGCCGTTCTTGGCGGGCGCGCGTACCGAATAATTGCGATTCGGACAAAATCGTGATCGGCGGCGCGGTGAGCGACAGGCCGGCGATCTCCGGGGCGACCGTCAGCGCGAGCGGCGCTGTCGAGGCGACGAACTCGCGCCAGTCGGCGCACTGCGCGGCGCGCAGATTCGCACCCCGCAATAATTCAAGCAGCACCTCGCGGCGGCCCGGCGAGTCGGCGGCGAGCAGGATGCGGCCCTGGTGGTTGGCGAGCAAAGATTGCAGTGGCGCGAGCGGCTTTTCCGCACGGGCATCGAGCCGCAGTTCGAGTGGCGCGACGCTCGGAAAGTTGCAGACGTCGGGGCCGTCGTCGAGCGCGGCGAACGGAGCGACCACAACTTTTGCGTAGCGTTGCAGGCCGACGCGCACCGCTTCGGCATCGAGACACCATTCTTCGGGACGCAGCAGCGGTCGCTCGATGTCGCCGCAACGATCTTCGTAACGCGTGCGGACGCGATCGAGCGCGGTGGCGGCTGCGGCCTCCGCATCGCTCGCGAGATCGACGAGCACGGTGTCGTCGGGTAGATAATCGAATAGCGTTTCGGTCGCGTCGAAGAAAAGCGGCAGATAAAATTCAATGCCGGCGGGCGCGATGCCGTCACTGACGCCGCGATAGATGACGCTGCGCGTCGGGTCGCCTTCGAAGCGGGTGCGATAGCGACGCCGAAAACCTTTGACCGCTTCGGTGTCGAGCGGCACTTCGCGTGCCGGCAAAAGTTTGACCGACTCGAGTGCGCCGCCCGAGCGCTGGGTCTGAGGGTCGAAACGCCGAATGGTTTCGATGCGATCGTCGAACAAGTCGATGCGCAGCGGTTCGTCGGTGCCCATCGGATAAACGTCGAGCAAAGATCCGCGTAACGCGAACTCGCCGGGCTCGACCACTTGCCCCACGGCCGCATAGCCGGCTTCGACGAGGCGCAGTCGAAACGCTTCTAGTGGCAGCGTGTCGCCGACGCGCAGTACGAAACTTCGGCCAGCGACGTAGCGGCGCGGCGCGAGGCGTTGCAGCAGTGTGTCGACGGTGAGTAGCACGATGCCGCGGCGCAGCGTCGGCAGCGCGGCGAGGGCGAGCAGCCGCTGCGAGACGAGATCCGGATGTGGCGAGAACACGTCGTACGGCAAAACTTCCCAATCGGGTAGCGTCACGATCGGCAGCGCTTGCGGTGCGAAGAACTGCAGCTCGGCGCGGCGGCGCTCGAGACTGCGCAGGTCGGCCTCGATGACCACCCACGGTCGATGGTCTGCGCCGGCTGCTTCGGCGAGGGCGAGCGCCGTCGCACTCGCGTGCAACCGCTGCCAGCGGACGCGAGGAGTCTTTGCGTCGGGACGCAGCGGCGAGAGGAGGCCGGACATGGGCGCGCAAGCTTACCGGGTGCTGCCCCCCACGCAAGTCCCGCGGCTGCGAACGGGCGGTTGTGGTTAAATTCCGCCAGCATGTTCCAGCCTTTGTCGCTGTTCGTCGGTTTGCGCTACGTGCGCTCTCGGACCCGAAAATTCTTCGTCTCGTTCATCACTTGGGTGTCGCTCATCGGCGTGAGCGTGGGCGTCGCGGCTTTGATCGTCATTTTGTCGGTGATGAACGGCTTCGAAGCGGAATTGCGCGAGCGGTTACTGTCGCTGACGGCGCATGCGCGCATCGTCGGTGATGCGGACGCCGAAGTTTGGAAGCGCACGTTGGCGAGCGTCAGCCGCGCTGCCGGGGTGCAGGGTGCTGCGCCGTATTCGGAAGTGCAAGCGCTCGCGCTGCACGGCGCCGAAACTTTGCCGGTGCAATTGCGCGGGATCGACCCCGCGCTCGAAGCGCGCGTCTCGAATGCCGCGTTGTCGATGGTCGACGGTCATCTCGATGCGCTCACGCCGGGCAGCGATCACATCGTGCTCGGTACGCTGGTCGCGCGACAACTCGGTGTCGGCACCGGCGATCGGTTGAGCTTGCTCGTGCCAACCGTGTCGAGCAGTGGCACACCGACACCGCGCTTGCGCGAGTTCACCGTGGTCGGTCTGTTCGAAGCGGGCACGCCCGATCACGATGGTGTGCTCGCGCTCGCGGCCCTCGAGGACGTGTTCGCACTCGCCGGTAGCGATTCACGCGCCTTCGGCCTGCAATTACGTTTCGATGCGGCGCTCGAGGCGCCGCAGCGCGCTGCGGTGCTCGCGAAATCTTTGTCCAAGGGACTCGAGATTCGCGACTGGACCCAGGATCACGCGAACTATTTCCGCGCGATCCGCATCGAGAAGACCATGATGACTTTGATTCTGTTGTTGGTGGTCGCGGTGGCCGCTTTCAACATCGTCGCGATGCTGGTGATGGTCGTGAACGACAAACGGACCGACGTCGCCATTTTGCGCACGCTAGGCGCGACGCCCGCGAGCGTGCAGGCGATCTTCGCTACGCAGGGTCTCGTGATCGGTTGGGGTGGGGTGCTCGTCGGTATCGCGCTCGGTGTGTTGCTTGCCGATAACGTGACGCAGGTCGTCGCATGGCTCGAACGCACGTTCGGTTTTCGCATATTCGATCCCGAAGTGGTCTACGTGACGCGCATTCCTGCCGAACTGCATTGGGATAACGTGCTCGT
Organism: Gammaproteobacteria bacterium; assembly: GCA_010027845.1. GTDB lineage: Bacteria > Pseudomonadota > Gammaproteobacteria > Steroidobacterales > Steroidobacteraceae > UBA964. The sequence continues at coordinate 10,278 of RGUL01000027.1, read as the reverse complement.
GATCGGGCTCGCGGCACTCGTCATCACCGCGCTCGCGACCGTGCATCCCGCGCGGCGTGCCGCACGCATCGCGCCCGCCGAAGCGCTACGTTACGAGTGATCGCACGATGATGCCTTGGGAATGGCTGGTCGGTGTGCGGCAATTGGGTGCCACGCGACGCGCGGGCTTTCCGTCGTTCGTCGCAGCGATTTCCGTGATCGGACTCACGTTAGGCGTGGCGGTACTGGTCGTCGTGCTGTCGGTGATGAACGGCTTCGAGCGCGAGTTGCGCACGCGCATGTTGACGGTGACCTCGCACGCGACGTTGATGGGTCTCGAGGGTGCGCTACCCGACTGGCGTACCGCCGCATCGATCGCGCAACGCACGCCGGGCGTGACCGGCGTGTCGCCGTACGTCGAGTCGCAAGCGATGTTCGCCAACGGCAATCGCGTGGTCGGTGCGAGTTTGCGTGGTATCGACGCGCGTGCCGAAGCACGTGCCGGCGGACTCGGCGTGCGTGTGCAAGGCGCTGCGTTCGACGCGTTGCAGCGCGGACGCTGGCGCGTGGTGCTCGGTGCCGCACTCGCGCGCGAACTTGGCGTCGGCATTGGCGAGAGCGTCGTGTTGATCCTGCCCGAAGGCAGTGCGACGCCCGAGGGGGTCGTGCCGCGCATGCGTCGACTGACGGTGATCGGTACGTTCGAATCGGGTATGTACGAATACGATCGCGGGCTCGCGTTCACCGGCATCGAGGATGCCGCTCGGCTGCAAAATCTGGGTGACGCCGTCACCGGGGTGCGACTGACGCTCGCCGATCCGCTGCGTGCGCCGGCGATCGTGCGCGAGGTCGCGCTCGCGCTCGGCGGCGGCTATTACGTCAGCGATTGGACGCGCAACCATGCGAATTTTTTTCGCTCGATCGAGCTCACCAAAAGTTTGCTGTTCGTCATCCTTTCGTTGATCGTCGGGGTCGCCGCTTTCAACATCGTCTCGACACTCGTAATGGTGGTCAAAGAAAAAAGTTCCGACATCGCTTTGTTGCGCACGCTCGGCGCGACGCCGGGCGGCATCCTGCGTGCCTTTGCGGTGCAGGGTGTGTTGATCGGGCTTGCCGGCACGATCGCCGGCGCGTTGCTCGGCGTGTTGATCGCGACGCAAGTCGAGGCGCTCGTGCACGGTCTAGAGACTGTGCTCGGCGTGCGTTTCCTCGACGCCAAAGTTTATTTCATGAGCGATTTGCCGGCCGCAGTCGACTGGCGGGACGTCGCACGAGTGTGCGGTGTGGCGTTCGCGACTTGTGCGCTCGCCACCCTTTATCCGGCCTGGCGCGCAGCCGGCACGCAACCTGCGGAGGCTTTGCGACATGACTGAGTGGGTGCTCGAGGCGACCGGTCTCGGTCGGGATTTTCGTCAAGGCCCGACGACGCTGACGGTGTTGCGCGATCTCGAGGTGCAGATCGCGCGCGGCGAGCGCGTTGCGATCGTCGGTAGCTCGGGTTCCGGCAAAACTACGCTGCTCCAAGTGCTCGGCGGGCTCGATCGGCCGACGCACGGCAAAGTGCGCATCGGCGGTAGCGACGTGCATGCGCTAGACGAAGCGGCGCGGGGCGCGTTGCGCAATCGCACCATGGGCTTCGTCTATCAATTCCATCATTTGTTGCCGGAGTTTTCGGCGCTGGAGAACGTCGCGATGCCGTTGTTGGTGCGCCGTATGGCGAGCGCCGAGGCGCGAGCGCGAGCGGCGGCGTTATTGGCGCGGGTCGGACTCGCCGAGCGACTCGATCACAAGCCGCATCAATTATCAGGTGGTGAACGACAGCGCGCGGCCGTGGCGCGCGCGCTCGTCACCGAACCTTTGATCGTGCTCGCCGACGAACCGACCGGCAATCTCGACGGTGCGAACGCGGCGCAGGTGTTCGAGTTGATGTTGGAGCTGAATCGTGAGCGCGGCACCAGTCTGGTGATCGTCACTCACGACGAGCGGCTCGCGGCGCGCATGGATCGCGTGCTGCGGCTCGCCGGCGGAAAACTGCACGAAGAGCGCGCTTCAGGCGTTTGAGTGTCGACGGCGGGTGCGGTATTTGTACCGCACGTGCCAAATCCACAGGCGATCGAGCAGCAGCCAGCCGCCGATGCCGAACACCGCCGCACACGCGGCGCAGCCCGTGAGAAACGGCAGCCACATCGGTCCGAGTCCGTGCTCGAGCCACGCCCAACTCAATTCGAAGGCGAATTGTGTGGGTGGTGCGCCGACTAGGCGACAACCGACCAAATAAGCGAAGTAATACGTCGGCAGCATCGTGATCGGGTTCACGATCCAGATCGCGCCGATGATGGTCGGCACGTTCATCCGTCCGATGCCGGCGACCAGGAGGGCGAGCACGGTATGCACCGGCAACGGCACGAAACTGATTGCGAGGCCCGCGCCGAACGCCGCAGTGATGCTGCCGCGTTGCATCGACCAGAGCCTCGGCTCGTCGAACACGCGCGCGAACGGTCGCGCATACCACTTGCCGGCTAGCGCCCGTGCGCGCTGCGAAAGACTGCGAAGTAGCTGGCGGACCATGACGGGGCGGCACTCTAGCAGGGCGCTCGCGGCCTTGCCGCGCAGCAGCGGCTACCTGGCCGCTCTGGGGGTGTGTCTCGCCATGGCCCTGCCGTTCGAGGCCGGCGCGTATGGTCTGGCGATCGCGCTCGGCAGCGCACTGCTCGCGGCGCTGTGGCGTCACCTGCGGCTTGCGGTGATCGCGGTCGCGGCCTCGGTGTTCATGCTTGCGGCATGGTGGTGGTCCTGGTCGTGTTGGCCGGCGAGTGCGGACGGCGAGCGCGTACGCACCGAAGCGGTGATCGATTCGCTCGTCACTTTGCGCAACGGCGCGCTCGAATTCGATGCCGACGTGACGCTCGTGAGTGGTGTTGCGCGCGGCCGTACGCTGCGCGCGCGTATCGTGTGGCGCGCCCCGCCGCGGCCGTGGCCTGCCGCGGGTGAGCGGTGGCAGCTGCTGTTGCAGCTACGTGCGCCGCGCGTGCCTGCGCTCGGTGCGCGCGATGCGGCACGCGAGGCGTTTCGTGACGGCATTCACGCTCGCGCCACCGTGATCGCCTCGCCACTCGATCGGGTGGTTTGTTGATCGCGCGTGCCGCGATCGAGCGCGCCTTGCACGAACTCGTGCCCGAGCGTGAGACGGCGGCGCTGTTCGCCGGGCTCGCAGTCGGTGCGACCGGTGCGATCACGCGCGAGCAATGGCAAGTGTTTTCGGCCACCGGTACGACACATCTGGTGGCGATCTCGGGTATGCACGTGACGCTATTCGCGTGGCTCACGGCGGCGCTCGCCCGAATTCTTTGGTCGCGCAGCGCGTCGCTACAGAGTCGCTACACGCGCGAAGCCTTCGCCGGTGTGCTCGGGGTCCTCTCGGCCGCGTGCTATGCATTAATGGCGGGTTTCGGTGTGCCCACGCAGCGCACGCTCGTGATGCTCGCGTGTTGGTGGTGGGCGAAGCTCGCCGGGCGCGAGCAATGCGGGTTCGAAGTGCTCGGTCTGGCGATGCTCGCGATTCTCGTCATCGATCCGCTCGCACCGTTGTCGTCTGGATTTTGGTTGTCGTTCGTCGCGATGGCGACGCTGCTTTCCGGCGATCTTTCGCTCACGCCCAAAGAAAAAGCGGCGCAGGCGCCAACATCAACTGCGTCCGCGTGGCGACGAGTGCTGGTCGCCGTTCGCGAGTGGTGGCGCGAGACCGCCGCGACGCAATGGCGGGTCACGCTCGCGCTCGCACCGGTGACGCTCGCCTGGTTCGCCGCTTTCTCGCTCGCCGGCCTGATCGCCAACTTCATCGCCATACCGGTGTTCTCGTTCGTGCTCGTGCCGTGCGTGCTCGCCGCGAGTGCGATCCAAATCGTCTCATCGCAGGGGGCCGCGCTCGTCCTTTGGCCGGCGCGTCTCGCTTGGCAGGGCCTTTGGCCGCTGTTGCAAGCCTGCGCGGCGCAGCCGCTAGCCAACGTCACGGTGGTCGACGATCCGCGCTTGTGGTGGTTCGCGACGGTGGCGGCATTTCTTTGGTTATTTCCGGTGCCGTGGCGCTGGCGCGTGGTATCGACCTGTTGTCTGCTGCCCTGGATTTGGCCGTCGCGCGCGGCGCCCGCCGTCGGCACGGCGGCCATCGAGTTGCTCGCGGCGGGTGACGGCGTCGCGGTGCTCGTGCGCACGCAGCAGCACGCGTTGTTGTACGAGACCGGCGAGGCGTACGGCACCCGTGGTCGGCGCGCGGAAACTTTGCTCATCCCAACGCTGCGCGCCTACGGCATCGAGACGATCGATCTGTTGGTGCTCGGGCGTGCGAATGCCAACAACGTCGCGGGCGTTGCCACGTTGTTACGACGCGAGCGAGTGCGCATGGTGCGAGCGGGCGGGGCGTGGCGCGATCCGCCGCCGCGCGTCGGTGCCTGCCGTAATCGCGAGCGCTGGCAGTGGGATGCGGTCACGTTCACCTTGCTGCCCGCCGGCGACGCACCGAACGCGAGTTGCGTGCTCCGCATCGACACCCCCGGTGCACCCGGCGGGTCGATAGCCGCGACGTCGATGCTGTTCGCCGAGCGGCTCGACGCTGCTGAGTCGCGCGCACTCGCTGCGCATCCGACGGTGCGCGATGTCGACGTGATTTTGGCGCCGCGTCGCGGCTCGCTCGCAGCGGTGAGCGACGAGTTCGTCGCTGCCGTGCAGCCTCGGCAGGTGTTACTCGCTGCGACACGGGTCGATGCTGCGCGGCGCGCACGCATCGCTGAGCGTTGGCGCGTCGCGCCGCAGTGCGTGCGCTCGACGACCACCGGACCGATCGCTTTCATCCTCGGTGCAGGCGGCACGTTCGCAGCGGCGAGCCCGGCGGCGCAGGGCGGAGCACGACTTTGGCGCCCGGCGCTGCCGGTCGGCTATGATTCTGTGCTTACTGGGGTGGAAACGGCACGATGTGGGAACTGATACGCGCGGGCGGACCGGCCATGTGGCCGATCATCCTGTGCTCGGTGCTGGCAGTGGCGATCACGCTCGAACGGTCGTGGGCGCTGCAGCGATCGCGCGTGCTGCCCGACGACCTGTTACCGAAGCTGCGGCGACTGCTCGAAGCGGGCCCGGCTACCGACGAGGTGCGCGCTGCGCTCGAACGTAACTCACCGCTCGGCAAAATTCTCGCCGTGGCGCTCGCTGTGCGCCACCGGCCCACCGCGCAGCGTCAAGAGCGTGTGCAGGATGCCGGCCGGCAAGTCGTGCACGAACTCGATCGCTTCCTCAACACTCTCGGCACGATCGCGAGCATCGCGCCGTTGCTCGGGCTGCTCGGTACGGTGACCGGCATCATCCGCGCGTTCACCGCGATTAACCAAGGCGCGATCGGCGATCCGCGTATGCTCTCCGGTGGTATCAGCGAAGCTTTGATCAGCACGGCAGCCGGGTTGATGGTCGCCGTGCCCGCGCTCGTCGCCTATCGCTGGCTGCGTGGTCGCGTCGACACCTTGGCGCTCGAACTCGAACGCGAAGCGACGGCGTTGCTCGATTTCTTCGACACGCGTGACGAGCGCCGATGAATTTTCGTCCGCGACGCATGCCCGATCCGGAGATCAATTTGATCTCGCTCATCGACGTGATGTTGATGATCGTGATCTTCTTCATGTTGTCGTCGACCTTCACCGACGAGGGGCGCTTGCGGATCCGGCTGCCCGAGGCGAGTGCGCGCAGTGTGCCGCCGGACAGCGCGCCGCTCGTGCTCGCGATCGGTGCCGATGGTCGCTATCGCCTCGACGGTCGCGAGCTCGTCGATGCGACGCCGGACGCCTTGCGCACCGGGTTGCTGAGCGTGCTCGGCGAGGGCCGCACGCGTCGTATCGTGCTGCGCGCCGATGCGCGCGCCACGCACCAGTCGGTCGTCACCGCCATGGACGTGATTGCGAAATTGGGCTTGCGCGAAGTCGACGTCGCCACCGTCCAAGAGGCTGCACGGTGATCGGGGTAACGCCGTGAACGAATCCCCAGCAGTGGATGCGAGCAAAGTTTATCGGCGCTTGCTCGGCTATGCGCGCCCGCATCTCGGTATGTTCGCGATCGGCGTGCTCGGCATGGCGACGTTCGCCGCGACCGATGCCGCTCTCGCATATCTCGTTCAAAGATTTCTGGGCGGCGCCTTCGTCGAACCCGATCCGCGCATCGTCTGGGCGGTGCCCATCGGCGCGGTGGTGCTGTTTTTTCTGCGCGGCATCGGTGATTACGTCTCCAACTATTTCCCCGGCTGGGTCGGCCGACAAATCATCAAAGCCATGCGCGGCGAATTGTTCGCGCATTTTTTGCGACTACCGACGCGCTTTCACGATGCCTCGGCGTCGGCGCAGTTGCTGTCGCGTTTGACGTACAACATCGAGCTCGTGGCGGAGGCGACCACCAACGCCGTGACGGTGTTGATTCGCGACACGCTCACCATCACCGGTCTGATCGGCATGCTCTTTTGGTACAACTGGCGACTCGCCGCGTTCGTGCTCGCGCTCGCGCCGCCGATTTCTTGGTTGATCCAATTCATCAACCGCTCGTTCCGTCGTTACAGCACGCGCATCCAAAACTCGATGGGTGACGTGACGCGAGTCGCTAAAGAAGCCCTCGACGCACATCGCGTTATCAAAGTTTTCAACGCCGAGGCGCACGAAGAAGCCTATTTCGAAGCGGCGAACGAACACAATCGACGCAGCAACATGCGGCTGATCGGCGCGCGCGCGCTCGCCAATCCCGTGGTGCAGATGATCGCTGCCGTCGGACTCGCCGGCGTGCTGTTTTTTTCGATCCGCCAGGTGTTCACGCACGAGATGCGGGTCGACGAGTTCATGGCCTTCTTGACGGCGTTGTTGCTGGTCACCGCGCCGCTGCGCCGCTTGGTGCAAATTTTCGGTCCGCTGCAGCAGGGCATCGCCGCCGGCGCGAGCGTCTTCGAAGTATTGGATACGCCGGTGGAAGACGCCGGCGGGCCGCGGTCGCTCGCGCGTGCGCGCGGCGAACTCGAATTCCGCGAGGTGGGATTCGCTTACGGCACGACCGGCGAGGCGGTGCTGACGGGTGTGAGTTTTCGCGTCCGACCCGGACAGACGGTCGCCATCGTCGGTAAGTCGGGCAGCGGTAAATCGACGCTCGCGAGCCTGTTGCCGCGGTTTTACGATCCGACCGTAGGCAGCGTGTTGCTCGACGGTGTCGACGTGCGGGAGTACCGGCGCGCCGATCTACGCGATCAAGTGAGTCTCGTGAGCCAAGAGGTTGTGCTGTTCGAGGACAGCATCCGCCGCAACATCGCTTTCAATCTCGCGCCACCCGAATCGCCGCAAGTCGAGGCGGCGGCGCAGGCCGCGCACGTCCTCGATTTCGCCGCGGAACTGCCGCAAGGATTGGATAGCCCGGTCGGCGAGCGTGGTGCCTTACTCTCGGGCGGTCAACGGCAACGCATCTCGATCGCGCGCGCACTTTTGAAGGACGCGCCGGTGTTGATACTCGACGAGGCGACGAGTGCGCTCGACACCGAGTCCGAGCGCCGGATCCAAGCCGCTCTCGATCAACTCGTGCACACGCGCACCACGCTCGTGATCGCGCATCGCTTGTCGACCATCGAACAAGCCGACCTCATCGTCGTGCTACACGAAGGTCGCGTCGCCGAGCTCGGCACGCACGCCGAACTCATCGCGCGCGACGGCGTCTATGCGCAACTGCATCGATTACAGTTCGCTGTGTGAGCGGTGATCGCCGCGCGATGAGCACCGAAGCCGCGCTCGCTAAACTTTGGTACGGCCGACCGGGCGTGCTCGCCACGTTGCTCACCCCGTTGTCTTGGCTGTACGCGGCGATCGTCGCCGTGCGTCGCGCTGCCTATCGCGCAGGTGTGCTGCGTACGCATCGCGCGCGGGTGCCGGTCGTGGTAGTCGGCAATATTTCGGTCGGTGGCACCGGCAAGAGTCCGCTCGTCGCGTGGCTCGTCTTGGCGTTACGCGCGCGCGGTCTGCGCGCCGGGATCCTCTCGCGTGGCTATGGTGCGCGAGTCGAAGGTGCGTTGTCGGTCGATGCCGACACCGATCCGCGCGACGCGGGTGACGAAGCGGTGATGCTCGCGCGCATGACGGGCGCACCAGTGGTGGTCGCGCCGCGCCGTGCGACGGGCGTCGCCTTGCTCGAACGGGCGGGTGTCGATCTGATCGTTTGCGACGACGGTTTGCAGCATCTGGCGCTCGCGCGCGATCTGGAGATCGTCGTGATCGATGCGCAGCGCGGTTTCGGTAACGGCCGCCGATTACCCGCAGGTCCGTTGCGCGAGGCGCCGTCGCGTCTCGCCGCGGTGGATTTCGTGGTGGTGCAGGGTGCGCGAGTCGATGCCTTGGGTACCGACGTGCCGCGTGCGTGGCAAGGTTGGCACGGCACGCTCGGCATGCAGCTCGCCTTGCAGGCGGCTCAACCGGTTCGCCTCGATGAGCACTCGGCAGCGGATGCGTCGCGGCCACTGGCGGCATTCGCGGGTGCGCCGGTGCACGCGGTCGCCGGCATCGGCAACCCGACGCGCTTCTTCGACGCGCTGCGCGCGGCCGGGCTCACGCCGATCGAGCATCCATTTCCCGATCATCACGCCTTTCGCGCCATCGATCTCGAGTTCGGTGATACGGCGCCGGTGCTGATGACGGCCAAAGATGCCGTAAAATGCCGCACATTCGCCGCTGCGCGTTGCTGGCAAGTGCCGGCCACCGCGCAGCTCGAGCCCGACGACGGGCGCGCCTTACTCGATCACGTCGTGGCGTTGGTGCGCAGTTCGCCGCCCGCCTGAGGTCAAAGAAATGGACGACAAGTTGCTCGACGTTCTCGCCTGCCCGCTGTGCAAAGGTCCGCTGGTGTATCAGCGGGCGGCAGCCGTATTGGTCTGTCGTGCCGATCGCCTCGCGTTCCCGATCCAGGACGGTATCCCGGTGATGCTCGAGGACGAAGCGCGCACCCTCGCAGTCGACGATCCGTTGTTGGCGCGCTGACGAGTTTGCGCGTGTTTCGCATCGTCATTCCTGCGCGTTACGCTTCGTCGCGTTTGCCCGGTAAGCCGCTTGCCGCAATCGCCGGTAAGCCGATGATCGAGTGGGTGTACGAACGCGCGCGCGCGACGCGGGCGCGCGAAATCGTCATCGCGACCGACGATGCGCGGATCGAAACCGTCGCGCGTGGGTTCGGCGCGACCGTCATGATGACTGCGGCCGAGCATGCGAGCGGCACGGATCGCATCGCCGAGGTCGCGGCGCGTCGTGGTTGGGCGGACGACGAGGTGGTCGTCAATTTGCAAGGCGACGAACCGAATCTACCGGCGGAACTCGTCGAGCAAGTGGCAGAACTTTTGCTCGCGCAGCCGCGCGCGGCGCTCGCGACGCTCGCGACGCCCGTGCTCTCGCGCGACGAATATCTCGATCCGAACGCCGTTAAAGTCGTCACGGATCTGCATGGTCGCGCGCTGTATTTCAGTCGTGCGCCGATTCCCTGGGATCGCGATCACGCCGCGGGTGGCGAAGGTTATCGATCGGCGCGTCGCCATTTGGGCTTGTATGCCTATCGGGTGGGTGCGCTGTTGCAACTGGCTGCGGCTGCACCGACGCCGTACGAAGAGATCGAGAAATTGGAGCAGTTACGCGCGCTCGCTCACGGCATGGAAATTCGCGTGGCCGATGCGGTGCGGCGCCCCGGTCCCGACGTCAATACGGCCGAGGATCTCGCGCGCGCCGCCGCGGCGCTCGCGGCCGCCAAAGATTAAGCCGCCGACGGTCGCCCGCCGGCGGCTGCCATCAATAGTCGTCGCGACGTCGGTCGCCACCGAAGCTCGTCGTGCTCGGCGTCGACGACCACACCACTTTCGGTGGTTCGGCTTTCGGCGCTTCGACTTTTGGCGGCTCCATCGGCATGGCTGACTGTGCCGCAGGTGCTGGTGCGACAACGGACTCGACGGGCGCGGGCGTAGCGGCCACCTGCGCGACTGGCGCAGGCGCCTCCGGCGCGAGGCCGGTCCAACTCATGCTGCCACCCGGATTGCGCGGCGGCGGTGGCGTGAAGTCGAACGCGGGTTGCGACTCGAACGCGGCGACGTTGCGTGCCGGCACATCGGCCGCGCTCGGTGCGCTCGGTGCGTTCTCGCGTGGCTCGAGGTTCTCCGCGATCGATTCACTCGAGTCTTCGGCACCGAATTCTTGCGTCATGCCACCTTCGCGACCTTGACCACCGCGACGGCCGCGACGGCCGCGACGACGGCCACGTCGGGCG